>CAZEOE010000011.1:2192-15952 GCA_964513665.1 Candidatus Woesearchaeota archaeon
GCGAGAGCTACTACTAAAACTTTTTATTTTTTTATTTTTTTATTTTGTATTTATTTGTATAAATTTATTATTGAACACTTGTGCATTGTCCGTTCGTGATTCTAGTTCTAGAAGTGAATTCTCTTAATACGGTTTGAGGACAATAGACTGATACTTCACCTATTAATACACAAGGAAAGCCTTCTGGGTGCTCAAGACCATTATCTTCTATGTAATCATGTTCAGCTACAATATCTTTTATAGTCTGGCAGATTCTATAGTCTCCTGAAACACAGGCTATCCTGCGTCTTTCATTGGCAATGGCTAAAGTTAGAGCAATTACACTTATGTCTGCGGTTTTTTCGGCTTTGTCTCTATCAAGAAATGAGCCTTCTTCGTAATTAGTCAGATATTCTATCATTCTTCTATAAATACCTCCCAAATGGCCATTGTTTTCATCAAAAGGTTTTAAATTAAGTCTTCTTTCTTTTGTCGTGAATTCTCTAATTACTTCTCTAGTCATCATAACTTTTCCCTTACTTAACCAACTTAAATTTCTTAATGAATAAGGATTGTTGAAATTTATATCTCTTGTAAGAGATATTAAACCTGATGTGTCAAGAACAACTTTGTCATTCTCTTCTATAATCTCAAGTATAGAACTATACATTTATACGAGAAAAATATTTTGTTTAAAAAAATATGTGTATTTAGCATAGCAATATTTAAATAAAAGGATATGTTTTGTTTTTTATGATTGGCAGGAGACAGTTCATTCATGGGGTTTCTTGTGCCGTTGCTTCTTCTTTGTTCGGATGCAGTAGCGGATCTGGATTAGGCGGTTTAGCTTTAGGAGGAGATAGTGGGGGAGATGGTACTGGCATTAGAGGGTTGAATTTACCTGATGAGATTCTTGCGAGACCTAATGTTTCTGATGTTGTTGGTGTGATGAAGGATGCGGGAATTCCTCTTCATTTATCCAGGGGCCCGAATCCTCCTCGGATAGAGGGTAAATATTCTATAAGTGGATTGACTTATTTTCCAGCTGTAAATAAGCTTAATCCTGGGAATTTTGATATTTGGGATCAAACGCCAAGTAATAGAATAAAAACAGGTTATAGTCAGTTTTTTGGAGAAGAGGTTACGCAGAGTGGCACTAGTTCTCTTGGGGAGATAATAAGAGGCGATGATTGGAGGCTTTTCACAACTTATTCGATAATGAATATTCAAGATACGCATAGTGGTTGTAGTTTCAGAACAGTTTTTGTTTTAGATGGAAAACGGGAGGAAAATGGAGATTTGTCAGCTTATTATTTCGGAGTTCCAACCGACCTTTCTCAAAATAATCCTTGCTTTATGTTGGGTATGGGGGAGATGTATTTATCCAGAAAATCTGGATTAAAACGTATCGTGGAAGGGACGGATTTATTTTCAGGAAGTAATGGTCGAATGATTAGTATTCCTAAAGAGATACAAAGAATTTATAAAGAATAATCGCCATAAAGTGTTATGGCTAAGAAGGTGTTTCCCACGTTTTGGTTTATCGTTCTTTTTGTTGCTTTGATATGGATGTTGAATGAACTTGGCTATCTGAATTTTAATATGCCTTGGCTTCCAGCGATTTTAATAATTGTCGCTCTTGGTGCAATAATAAATCATTATGGAAAAAGAGCAAGAAAAGAGTGATTCTTATTGGAAGAAAAAATTATCTTCTGAACAATATAAAATAATGAGGGCTAAGGGAACTGAGGCGCCCTTTTCCGGAAAGTATTTCGATCATAAGGTAGATGGCAGGTATTGTTGTGTTGCTTGTGGAAGCGAATTATTTTCTTCGGAGACAAAATTTGATTCTGGAACAGGATGGCCGAGCTTTACAGATCCTGCAAATAAAAAGAATATCGAGCTTAAAGAGGATTTGAGTCATGGAATGCGAAGAGTTGAAGTTTTATGTAAAAAATGCGGAGGCCATCTTGGACACGTTTTTGACGACGGACCAAATGGGAGAAGTAGATTTTGCATAAACTCGGCTTGTCTGAATTTTGTTGAAAGAAAGAAAATCAAAAACCTTTTAAATAAAAGCTAACTTGGTAAGTCATGCAGAAAGAGGTTGATGATAATTGTATTCTGTTTGTCAGCACATATCCTCCTAGAGAGTGCGGTATTGCTACATTCACAAAGGATCTTTCTGATGCGATTGAAAAAAAATTTTCTCCTTTCTTGAAGTCTAAAATACTTGCAATGAATAATAATGGTGTGAACATCTACAATTATCCGAAGAAGGTTGTTTATCAACTGAGTGATACATCGAGGGAAGATTATGTCAGAATTGCCGAGAGGATAAACGATGACGACAGTATAAAAATAGTTTCGATTCAACACGAGTTCGGAATATTCGGAGGTGAGTATGGAGAATATATAATTGATTTTTTGGAGACTCTTAAGAAGCCTTCTTTGTTGACTTTTCATAGCATATTACCTAATCCTGACAGAGGTAGAGTTAAGGTTGTCAGAAAAATATGTTCAAATGTTTCTGAGGTTGTAGTCATGACTCCTAAAGGAATGGATATTTTGAAGAAACAGTATAAAATAGACACACCTATAAAAGTCATACCTCATGGAATTCCACAAGTTGCTTATGAGTCCCAGGATAATCTTAAGAAGCAATTAGGATATGAAGGAAAAATTTTGCTTTCTTCTTTTGGAATGATTAATAGAGGAAAAGGATATGAGTATGTTATAGACTCTCTTCCTGAAGTTGTTAAAAAATTCCCCAATCTTATCTATCTCATTGTTGGCGCTACACATCCAGTTGTGAGAAAACATGAGGGTGAGAAATATAGAAATTTTCTTGATAAAAAAATAAAGAAACTAGGTTTACAGGATAATGTTAAATTTTATAATAAATACGTAACTTTAAAGGAGATTATACAATATGTTAAGGCCTCTGATATTTATATTTCATCTGTTCTGACGCCTGAGCAGATAACTTCTGGGACTTTGGTTTATGCTATGGGTTGTGGCAGGGCTGTTGTTTCTACACCTTTCTTACACGCGAGAGACGTAATAAACCCTGATAGGGGTATTTTGCTTCCCGATTTTAGAAATCCTTCATCTTTTAAAAATGCTATTCTAGATATTTTAGATAATAAACTTAGGCTAAAGGATATGGAGCAGACCACCTATGAGTTCACAAGGCATATGACGTGGCCCAATGTGGCTCTTTCTTATGGTGATGAGATTAAGAAATATATGTCGATTCCCGATACTTACTTCGAGGAACTCCCAAGAATAAATACTAAGCATATAAAGAGATTAACGGACGATTTCGGAATAATACAATTTGCTAGATATACGTCTCCTAATAGAAATTCTGGTTACACCTTGGATGACAACTCAAGGGCTCTGATAGTTGCGGCTAAGCTTTATAGTAGGTCAAAAGATAATAGGTTTCTGGATCTTGTCAAAACGTATCTTAATTATACTGAATACGTTCAAAATGGAGAGGGTAAATTTTACAATCTGGTTTCTAAGGATAAAACAGTTAATAAGTCTTCATGGAGCGAGGAGGCTCATGGAAGAGCTATGAGGGCGTTGAGTTTTATATGTTCAGTTCAGGCTTTACCTCAGGAAATCAGAGAAAAAGCAAAGAAGATATTTATTAAATCTGTTCCTGTGACCTCTGATTTTGAATCATCCAGAGCCGTTTCTTATGTCATATCTAGTTTTTATTTCAGCAATAAGGAAAGTTATTCGGAAGATAATCTTGATAATGTCAGAAAATTTGCGGACAAACTTGTGTCTATGTATGAGCATAATTCTTCTCCAGGGTGGAGATGGTTTGAACCTGAACTCACATATTCTAACAGTAGAATGTGCGAATCCCTTTTTTATTCATATATGATGACTCAGGATAAAAAATATCTGGATGTTGCGCTTGAGTCTCTTAATTTTCTTATACTTGAAACATTTGAGAACAATATTTTTATGCCAATTGGTCAGAACGGATGGTATAAGAAAAATGGCAGAAGGGCATATTATGATCAACAACCATTAGATGTTTCGGCTATGGTTCAGGCTCTCGCGCTTGCATATAAGATAACTCAAAATCAAGAGTATGAGAAGAGGACATTACAGGCTTTTCAATGGTTCCTTGGGAAAAATACCTTGAATCAGGTAGTTTATAATGAGAGCACTGGGGGATGTTGTGATGGTTTAGATAAAAAAGATTTAAATTTGAATCAGGGGGCTGAATCGACATTGGCTTATCTCTCTGCAAGACTTGAGATGGATGAATTAGTTTAGTGTTGAGTTGAATTATTCTTCTTGAGAGTATTTTTTATGTAGTCTGTCAATTGTTTCCTCAAGAGATTCGAATCTGTTTAGGCTATGTCTTGCGTTGTAAAGTAACATTCCTTTTGCAAACAATGTGCATAAAATCAAAGGCATATATGAGTGATTATCTCTGTTGCAAATCTGGAGGGAGAGGCTGGTTAATAGTTGAGCTGTAAAAGCGCACTGCGCTATTCTTGTTATAGTATGAGGCGCACGTATTTCTAACCAATATTCCATTTTATCTTCTGCGTCTCTTGTCCTTCTATTTGATTTATGCAGGTTAAAGCCAATGTCATGAAACGCGTTATATGTTTCTCCTCCGGTAAAAAAGTCTGCTATTTGTCTTCCTACATAGGCTATTCTACTCATATTGGTCTTTATTGGGATGGGTTTTTAAACTATACACTACTTATTTGCTAGAGGGTGATATGAATAGCAAGACGGATATTTGTTACATGAAGTCTATTGAACTTCTTCGTAAGATTTCTACATCTCATGGTTTTCATGCGGGTTTTCCAGGATATGACGCTGTATGGGCGAGAGATAGTATGATTGTTTCTTTAGGAGCCTCTTTACTTGGAGAGAGTTTTAAGAAGCCTTTTAGGCAGTCCCTTTTAGTTTTGGGCAAACATCAATCTTCAAAAGGGCAGATACCCAATGCTGTAGATATTTTCAGTGAGAGGAAGCCTCATGTTGATTTTGAGTCTATAGATTCAACTTTATGGTTTTTGATTGGACATATGGCTTTTAAAAAAAGATACAGAGATTCTTCTTTGATGAAAAAAGAGATGAAGAAAATATCCAAGGCTTTTAATTGGCTTTCATATCAGGACGCTGAAGAAGATTTTTTGCTAGAACAATTACCTACTACTGATTGGGAGGATGCTTTTCCCCACAAGTATGGACACACAATAAATACTCAGGCACTTTATTACAAGGCATTGGTAGATTATGGTAAGAAAAAAATTGCAGACTTGCTTAGAGAAAGAGTAAATAAGAAAAAAGATGTGATGCTTTGGAATGGTGAATATTATTCTGCTTGGAGGTGGAAAAACCATAATAATTTTCACGAGGAGGGTAAGTGGTTTGATTCCTTTGGGAACATTTTAGCTATATTGTTTGGACTGGCTGATAAAAATAAATCTTTAAAGATAATTGATTATATAAGGAAGAAAAAAATAAATAAGCCTTTCCCTGTGAAGTGCCTTTATCCCACAATAAAAAAGAATGACAAAGAATGGCATGATTATTTTGAGGATTGTGATGCGAGAGACCCTTATAGCTACTTGAATGCTGGAATATGGCCTTATATAGGTGCTTTTTATGTTGTTGCTCTGTTGAAACTTGGTATGTATCGGGAAGCTAAGAGTGAACTAGAGAAAGTTGCTGAGGCGAATTCTTTATTAGAGTGGAATTTTAGCGAGTGGATTCATGGAGAAAATGGAAAACCCTCGAAAGGAGGAGGCCAAGGCTGGAATGCTGGAGCTTATGTTTTTGCGTATGAATGTCTTAAAAGGAAAGAAGTTCTTATTTAGACCAAGCAAGGTTTTTATATATGTTCTTCTTTTTAACGTGTGATTGAAATTAAAAAAGAGAGTGTATTGATAAAACCTAAGGATATAAAGTCTAGCTCTTCGGATTACGAGGTTCTTGGAGCTTTGAATCCAGCGGTTGCGAGGCTATCGAGCGGAGATATTATATTGTATGTTAGAGTAATAGAGAAATTAATATTAGACAGCGATGACAAATACCAGTATTCTCCCAGGATGATAGGCAAGGAAAAATTTGAGGTGAGTAAAGACAGATATCCAAATAAAAAAGTTGAGAGTTCTACTGATCTTGATTTTTCTTTTAATGATGACACAAAAAGGCTAAAGTTTATTTCGCATTTTAGACGAGTTGTATTAGACCCTAGTGGTTTTAGGGTAAAGTTTATTGATGATAAGCCTAGTTTCTTCGGTTTGAAATGGGATGGAGAGCTAGGCGTTGAGGACCCAAGAATTACTAAGATAGAAGACAGTTATTATATGACTTATGTTTCTCTATCGAAATCTGGGAATATTTCCACGAGTCTTGCTGTTTCTAATGATTGTGTGAATTGGTATAGACGAGGAGTAATTTTCGGTCATCAGAACAAAGATGTTGTTCTTTTTCCTGAGAGAATTAGAAAACATTATCTTGCGATTAATCGTCCGGAGGGTAACTTTGAATTTAGCTCTCCTCATATGTGGATATCTAAATCAGATAATCTTGAATATTGGGGAAGTAATAAAAGTCTTGAACTTTCTGAGGATGGTAGTTGGGACTCTGGAAGGGTTGGATCTGGCCCGCCTCCTTTGAAGACTGATAAAGGATGGTTGTTGATATATCATGGTGTTTTGTCGGAAAAGATGCGGGAGTCGAAGTCTTTTCTTGCACGTATTGAAAAAATATTTGGAAGAGGAAAGATTGAAGAGGAAAGAAGTGTTTATTGCGCTGGTGTTGCGCTTTTACATCTTGAAAATCCTGAAAAAATAATTGTTAAGTCTAAGCGCCCTATGCTATTCCCCAGAAAGTCTTATGAACGGGGCACATTTGAAAAAAAAGATGTTATTTTTCCAACAGGGATGATATGGGATTTAAATAAGAAAGACATTCTTGTTTTTTCTGGCGCAGGAGATATTTGTACTAGTGTGAAAAAGATTTCGTATGAAAAGATTATTGAATTTATGAAGTAATTCTATTTTTTAACACTTTTTCGTTTATAAGATCAATCATCTTTTTTGCAGTGACTTTATAATGGAAGTTCTCGAGAGCGTGTTTAGCCGCTGCTTTTCCCATATTCTCTCTCAATAAATCATCCTGCATTAGTTTTAATGTGTATTTTGCAAGCTGATCTATATTTGCTCTGTATGCAAAGGTTTTTGGAATTGGGAACTCTATTTGTTTTTCTTCTTCGAAGCCCATCCAAGGATAAACCCACTCTCTTTCTAGTTTAATTTCATGATCTACATCGACAAGAAAACCAGTTTGGTTATGGATTATCGTGTCTTTTGGTCCGCCTACATTTATAGATATGACGGGTTTGCCACACGCTTGAGCTTCCAATTGAATCATTCCAAAGCCCTCGAGTCTTGATGGACCAGCATAAATATCGCATGCGTTTATCAGTATACCCATAAATTCCGGAGACAACTTACCTCTTAGATAAGTAATGTTATCTTCGTTTAGAGCTAGATGTTTTATCAATTTTTCTTCTTCATTTCCATGGTCATCAGCGGAGAAGCTGTCCCAGACTTTTAGGACATATTTCCATTTTGGATGCAGATGAGAAATTTTCTTTATTGCCTGAAACATCTCCTGAGCGCCTTTGCTTGTCACATCGCCTCCAATCGTTAAGATCATTTTTTCATCTTCTTTTATGTCTAGTATTTCCCTTAACTTTTTAATTCGTTCATCTGACCTTGGGATTGGGTGAAACGTATTTGGGTCGAAACCTATATGACATACCTGTACATTATCTCCTGAGACTCCGTCACGCGCATATGTAGACTTTACCCAGTTGCTTGTTGTAACGACTAAAGGCAGTTTATTTAGATCTGATTGATAGTTAGCGACCCAGCCATCTGCATTGAACCATGGAACCGGATGGATTCCATATTCTTGAGGATTATGAATTAATCCTGGAGTGTCAGCCCAAAATCCAACTCCTAAGGCGACGTCCGGCTTGAAAGATAAATAGCACCACTCCTTCTCTATGTTGTTCTCCCTGTCGCAAGGCATTACATCGACACCATTTTCTCTCAGTCCTTTGATAAGATAGTGACCCTGCATGCTTACTCCATCTGGTTCTGGTGGATGCGGGTACATTACTAGTATTTTCATTTTTTAAAAGTCTCTAAAAACCCACAACTGCGGGCTTCAAAACTATTTTGACTGAAACCATAAAGGTTTATAATGATTTCTTTTTTTCTTTGAAACTCTTTTTTTGATAATTTAAACATAAGATCTCCTGATTTTCTTGCCTTCGGAACCTTGCCTTTTTTTGAGTATGAGAAAAAATATATTTCTCTACATTTAAGTTTCTTCGATTTTACAAGGTTTTTTACTGCTTTGTGAGTCTCTATATGGCGGAGGTGCCCATATTCTCCATTTTCTCCATGGGTGAATATGAAATCATACTCGGTATTTTTTAAATTTTCAAGTATTTTATTTTCTATATAACTTATTTTCAAAGGCTTTACTTTTTCGTCTTCTATATTTGAAATTATATGATTTGCTCCATAAATTTCACACACCTTTGAAAATTTTGGTGCTCTGTCTAAATCATCTGATCTGCATAGGGAAAATATTGTCCAATCCCAATCTTTTTTATTGAGTATTAGACCTCCCATCCATATAGTTTCATCATCAGGATGAGCTACAATACATAAAGCCTTAGTTTTTTTCATGTTATTAATTTTGCCGCTTTTTTGTCAAGTATGACTGTCAAGTCATCATGACTTTTTAAAAATGTCGCAGGAATGTTTTTTGTAGGCTTTGACTCTAAGAATTTTTTTATTATTTTTGACTTGTTTTCGCCGAATGCTAGGAGGATAACTTTTTTTGAAGAAAGAATTGTTTTTATCCCCATGGAAAGTGCATACTCAGGCATTTTTTTATTTTTAAAATATTTTTTATTGTCTCTGATTGTTTGACTTGTTAGCTTGACTAGCCTTGTTTTAGAGTTTATTGAACTTCCAGGTTCGTTAAACGCTATATGTCCATTAGTACCAATACCTAAAATCTGAATGTCTATTCCTCCTGCACGCTTTATCTTATGCTCATAATCATTGCATTCTTTTTTCCAGTTTGATGTTTTTCCGTTCAGTAGATTTATGTTTTGTTCTTTTATATTTGTTTTTTTGAACAGAGAATCATACATGAATTTTCTGAAACTTTCTTTTTCTGAGCCGTCAAGACCGAAATACTCGTCCAGATTGAAGGTTTTGACTTTTGAGAAATTTATTTTTTTATCTTTGTATATCTTTGTCAAATTTTTATACAGTGGGACCATTGTCGCACCTGTTGCAAGTCCAAGAACAGAATTTTTTTTCTTTTTTATCTGTTTCATTATTATTTCAGAGCATAATGATGCGCCTGCAGTTACATCTTCACAGATTATTATTTCCATATTAACTTACAGAATCTAAACTGTCATCTATGATGTCAAGGTTTTCAACTATATAAGTGTGAAGTTTTTTTATCACTATTCCCTGCATTTCTTCTTTTAGTATACCATGGCATTTATCCAGATCTCTTTCTGGGTAGGCGACTGCTCCTTTTTGGAACAGACAGGTCATTTTATAGCCGTCTAATCTTTCAAGAGCGAGATCTCCTGTTTTTGGCTGTATCAGAGTTACTTCGACTTCACATTCTCTTTTGTCAGAATTACTCAGTATTTCATATTTCCAAGTAGCTTCTATGTCGTCGTTTACGAATATAACATTTTCACATTGTTTCATATAGCTTGCAAAGCAACCATAAGTCTCGCATTTTGGTATGTAGAAAAAAGTATATCTTACAGCCAGGAGGCTAAAAATCGTTGCAAGAACTACAAAAATAATGAGCCTCTTTTTTACCATTTTACTTTAATGGGACAGTTAGAGATTGTATTTAAATTTTCGGATTTAGTCTTTTATCCAATAGACAACTGTTCCTTCACTGTTAACTTGGCTTCTAAAATAATCCTCCAACTTTGAAAAGTTTCTGCTTTTTATTAGCTTAATTCCTTTATCAGAAAATATAGGTTTCCTTAATCCGTCAGAATAAACTAAAACAACATCACCTTCATCTAACTTAACCTTTCCTTGTCTGATATATTCTTCTGCTTCTTTTTCTCCAGTTAAAGCTCCAAAAGAGTACTTCTGTTTTGGCTTGTTTCTGAAAAATCTTCTCATTAAGAATCTACCTTCTGGATGAGACCACCAATTATGATTAATCCCGACACTATTCAAAAATCCCTTAATAAAACTCGCTTGCTTTACTAATTTCCATCTGTGCTTATCAGTTGTCCAATATTCGTCTTGTGTTTGTAGCTTTATTTTGCCACCGCGCCCTATAACTCCAATACCGCAACAAGCAATGAACTGATAAGTTAAGTTGTTGCCATCTATTTTTACCAATGAAGCTGTACAACTTGCCAAATCTTCTTTTAACCAATTTGGGTCTGGAACTTTTAATTTGTTTAGCCTTGCAATTTCTTTATTGGCTTTATAGAGGTCTCCACTTTTAACTGTAATGTCCGCGACCATTTTAGCTAAACTTGGCTTTGGATAGTAATTAGCCATGGATTTTTTACCTTCTTCTGTATTCAAATCGGGATAATTATTAAATGGGTCTCTGCTAACCCCATCTGCTACAGCTATGTAAATATTTTTTCCTTTTTCAGAGTATTTCAGGGAATCTTCTGATACATTTCCCCATTTTCTTTTGCTTTTTGACAGTGCTGTAAATCCATGAATCATCTTTGTTTTAGCTTTTCAGAGCTTATTAATTTTTCTAGGAGAAATTGAATTTTATAATGTAGCAGATACTTACATCTCCGGGATTGCCAAAAATAGATAAATATGAGATTTTTGAGTAATTTATGAAATCAGCGATTGTTTTATGTTCTGGGGGAATAGACAGCGTTACGACTGCATATCTTGCTAAAAGTAGAACGTATAAGGAGATTCATATTTTGTTTTTTGATTATGGACAAAGGAGTATAGATGGTGAGAGAAAATGTTCTTTGAAATGTGCTGAAGATTTAAATTGTGATTTTAAAGAAGTTAATGTTAAGGAGATATCTACCTTTTCTCCTTCTCTTATTAATGTTAAAAAGGCTCATAATGAGATGAGCAGAGAAAATTTAAAGGATACAAAAAAAGAGAGCGAAAACTGGTATGTTCCTATGAGAAATCTTATATTTCTTTCTTATGCCTTGGCATATGCGGAATATTTGGATATAACTAAGAGTGAGAAGAACGATATTTTTGTTGGTTTTAAGAATGATGGAAAAGAAAGCTTTCCAGACACGACTCCTGATTTTGTGGAAAGTGTAAATGAAATAAGCAAGGTTTCAAGCAAAGGTAAGTACAAGATTATCGCGCCATTAATTGAAAAGGATAAGGAAGATATCATACTTCTTGGAAAGAAATTGGGTGTGGATTTCGTTAACACTTATAGTTGTTATATCTCTGGAAAAATTCATTGTGGCACATGTCTTGCATGTGCTTTAAGAAAAGAAGGGTTTCGTTGGGCTAATTTAGAAGATCACACAAAATATTTAAGATAGTGATTTTGTGTTAAACTATGCACTACGTTAGGCTTTCATATGCTAATGATGTTTTACCTATACTTGAAAATACTTCTGAAGAGGCTTATCTGTTCTCAAGAAGGGAAGAAAATGTTTTATTTTTACCTAATGACACTGTACTTTACATGAAACAGAATGGTTTTATTTACCGAGAAGTACCTGAAAATTATATCGAAGAAAATTTTAGAGAATTTATTCAAAGATATCAACATATTGGGATTAAGGATGTACCTTTACGACCACTTAATATAGCTCGTATTTCTGGAACGATATATGCTGATGGGCTTGACGAACTAATTAGCATTTCACACAAACATGGTGCTAAGAGATTCAAATTTTGGCAATCTGTTTACTCTCCTGAATACACGGCTAGTGATGAAGATCCTCTTTTAAGATGTGACCGAGATTTTTTATTTGAGATTCGTAGAGCTAGTGCTCAAAAAGCACATGACGGGCTAATGACTGAAGGAAGACTTTTATTTCCTAATGGTGAAAAAGGTTTAAGCCTTCATTATTGAAACTACCTTAGCAATTGCGTAAGCCAAGGTTTTTAAACCCAAATTTTCTAGGGGGAATATGAAGAGAAGCTCAAGACGTTGGAAGAAGAAAGGACAGATGAGGTGGAAATGGCAGAGGAAAAGATTAAAGAAAGAGAAGAGAAGAAGAAGACTTCATAGAGAGAGATCTTTGTAAATTTAATTTTATTTGGTTTGGCTTAGTTTATGTTGTGAGGGTTTTTTGTTTTTAAGCACAACAATATTTAAATTGCCATGTTTTTTATAACGGTGATGGAGGTGTTTTGATGGTACAGACAAATATATGGACTGAAAAATATAGACCTGTTAAATTTGAGGATATGGTCGGTCAGCAGGAAATAATAAAGAGAGTTAGTTCTCTTGTTCAGGCGTTAAATATACCTCATATACTCTTTTCTGGTCCAGCAGGAACTGGAAAGTCTACGCTGGCGTTGATAGTTGTAAGGGAACTCTTTGGAGAAAGGTGGAAAGAGAATTATCTAGAATTGAATGCTTCTGATGAGAGAGGAATAGATGTTGTCAGGCAAAAGGTAAAGGATTTTGCCAGAACAAGAGCTATTGAAGGTGTTCCGTTTAAAGTTATATTTTTGGATGAGGCTGATGCGTTGACGAAAGAGGCTCAACAGGCACTAAGAAGAACAATGGAGAATTATTCTAACACTTGTAGATTCATTTTATCATGCAATTATTCTTCCAGGATAATAGACCCTATACAGTCCAGATGTGTTGCTTTTAGATTTAAACTTCTGGAGAAGAAGGATATAATGAAGATAATGAAAAAGATTGCGGAAAATGAAGATCTGAAAATAACTGAGGAGGCATTTGACACTTTGTATGAGGTTGCTGAGGGAGATTGCAGAAGAGCAATAAATCTGTTACAGGCAACTGCCGCGATTTCTATGAATATTAGCTCCGAGATGATAAGGATAATTTCTTCTAGCGCTAAACCTGCTGATGTAAAAGTTGTCCTAGATTATGCTCTTGCCGGAGATTTTGTTAGTGCAAGAGATAAACTTCTAGATGTAATGCTTAAAGAAAGCGTCTCTGGAACTGACATAATAAAAGCTGTGCAAAAGGAAATATGGAATCTTGATGTGGATCCAGAGATAAAAGTAAGACTTACGGAGAAAACAGGGGAAGCAGAGTTTAGGATGATTGAAGGCTCTGACGAGTTTGTTCAGCTTCAGGCTCTTTTGGCTTCTTTTGTTCTCGCCGGAAAGAGCGAGATAAAATGATTGTCGAACATAACGGAAACCCTAAATTCTTTGACGTTACTCTTGATAGAACTGATCTTGAGTTGCTTCTTGGAGAAAATATTTTGACAATAGACATAAATTCTGATGCTTTTAAAGATGGATTATATCTAAGATCAGCAGAAGTAGATGGTCAATTTATAAAAGTTGGAGAGACATATGTAGGATATGTTGCGGTAGAAAAAACAGATGATACAGATTTACTAGGAAAGAGACTAAATAGAAAAGTGTTTGATGTTCTAGATAAACAAAAGGAAGGATACATGCAAATTGCTCAAGTACGTTTCTTATATAAAGATGGACAAAACACCGCTCGCTGAGAAATACCGCCCAAGAAGATAT
>CAZEOE010000011.1:16052-17227 GCA_964513665.1 Candidatus Woesearchaeota archaeon
TTATATAAAGATGGACAAAACACCGCTCGCTGAGAAATACCGCCCAAGAAGATATTCAGACTTTGTTGATTCTGAGAAGGTTATTGCCGAGATAGAATCATTCCTTAAACACTTTCCTAAGAAAAGGGCTTTGATTTTACATGGTCCTTCTGGAACGGGAAAAACCTCTTTGGTTTTAGCAGCTGCGAGGGAGAATACTTATGAAATAAAGGAATTAAACTCTTCTGATTTAAGAAACAGATCCTCACTTGAAAATGTGCTTAAACCTGCGACAGAACAAATATCTTTGTTTAGTAAAGGAAAGATAATACTTATGGATGAGGTAGATGGAGTGACTGGGACAGATATAGGCGGGATAGCTGAACTTGTCAGAGCTATTGAATCTACAAAATTTCCAATCATAATGACTTGCAACGATGTTTGGCAACAGAAATTGTCTCCTGTTAGAGCAAAGTCTAAGATTGTGGAGATGAAAAGAATGTCGATGGGGACTCTTATTTCTATACTTCTTAGAGTTTCTGAAAAAGAGGGCTTGAAAAAAGATCCTATGTTTATTAAACAAATTGCGATTAAGTCTCAAGGAGATATAAGGGCAGCACTTAATGATTTGGAGTCTTATTCGAAAAGCGATCTTGATGTAGATCAAATGGAGAGAAGAGATATTGAAGAAGACATATTCAATATTCTAAGAAGACTTTTCAAAGACAGGGAACCTTTTTTGGACTTGTTTGATAAGAGCGCTTTGTCTCTTGATGAGATTTTACTTTGGATTGAGGAAAATATACCTAAAGAATACAAGAATGAGGCTCTTGTAAAGGCTTACTATGCTCTAGGTAATGCAGATGTTTTCAGAGGAAGAATATATAAGAATCAGTCATGGAGATTTTTAATATATCAAAACGTGTTTCAGAGTGCTGGAATATCATTTGCAAAGCCTAATGCATTACAGGGATTCACTGCCTATGAAAAACCGAAAAGAGTTCTTAAGATATGGATAAATAATCAGAAAATACAGAAAAAAAAGACCATTGCTAAAAAGTATGCAAAATATGTACATTGCTCTACTTCAAGAGTAATGAGGGATTTTTCTGTTCTAAAGCCAATTATGAAACAGGAAGACGTTATAAAGAAACTGGATTTATCGGATGAGGAAGTTGATTTTCTTATGAAGTGAG
>CAZEOE010000012.1:0-17105 GCA_964513665.1 Candidatus Woesearchaeota archaeon
ATTTTTATATCTTTTTTATTTGTAAGGCTATGGGTATTTTCATAAGAATTGTAATTTTTCGTTGTCAATTCATCTTTTCAGTCAAACTTTAAACAGGATAATCAATTTCTAAGTCTTGCACTTATCTCAGATAGAGGATTTTTAGCCCTGGGCATCTCATCAAGAAGACCTAAGTCCTTGTAAAATCCTTCATTAGAATAATTAGGAGGGAGAATTTTTTTCCTTTGTTTGTAATGCCATTCTATTTGCCCACGAACATATGCCTCTCTCAAGGGAGGTTTGTTTTTCTTGTTCCACTCATCTATTCTAGAATAAACAATTTCCTTTGGATAATTTAAAGCTCGATAGAATGTGATAAGTACAAACAACCCTCTCTTTTTTCCATCTTCTAAACCTTTAAGAAGTTTCTTTATAGGTTTTGGAAATAAATTCTCATCCACGCTCTTGAAGTCTATCTCTTTAAAGTTCATTTCACCATATTTTTTCTTTTCGAATTTCTCTTCCTCCTTAGAATTCTGCGCCTTCCATTCCAATGATCTCGCAAGTAACTCCTGAGCCTCTCCAGAAAAATTTTTAGGAAGAAAATCATGCACGTTAACCATCAAGGGATTTGCCATTTTTGGATCAAAGTTTTTTATGTCTTCCTTTCTCAAGACTATGCTAGAGAGAGCAGTAGACTCATGCAGAGAATAAGGCATTCTAAACAAGTGTCTTGGCGCGACAAGGACAAGGTCAAGAGCTGCAATGGAGCTTGCGGAAATCTCTTCCTTAAAGCCAGATACTTCTCCACCGCTTTCTTTATCCCATGAAGAGGAATCACAATACTCGCAAAAGTTGTAATCTTTGCTTTCAATCACTTGCAAGATGCCTGCACACGAATCATTTACACATTTCAATTTTCTTTTTGTTATTTTGGGATCCTTTCTTTCTATAGTAGTTTTACAGTTGTCACACATCAATTTTATCAGTTTACCTTTTTTTGCAGGTCTCCCGCATTCTGGGCACAAAGTTTCTGTGAGGTCTTCTCTTTTTTTCTTAGTCCTCTCTTCAAGCACAGACATGTCAAGATTCATCTCGGCAACTTTTCTGTTATACACAGGCCTTATTTTTGCAATAATATGTTGACATATAGCTCTGGGCCAGTCAGGAAACATATCTTTCATTTTTTTACCCTCAAAATTTTCCGGAAATGCCTTGTTTCCGACAAGTATATGGAATCCCTTCTTTCCGCTGAATTTCAGACCATAATTCTTGACATTATAATGCTCTAAAAGCTCTATAACAAGTTCCGCGGCTATTTTTGAGCAATCAAGGAAAGGGGAGTCTATATCTATAAGAAGATCCCATCCCTTTCTTTCATAGTTCATTTCTTCAACCCCCATATCAGAATTGATTCTCAATGGGTCATTCCAGAGCTCCTCGGAAGCATGAAAAGAAGTAGCCCCTTTTTTCACAAGATTAATCACGTCTGAAATGTAAATTAAGCTGTCAGGTCTTTTCCCAAATGCTTCTAGATATCTTGGCACTACTTCTCTTCCCTGTGAAAATTCAAAAAGAGCATTCTGAATCTTAGGATTGCTGTAATATATTCCCGTGATGGCCCTTATTCTCTTCTCTTTTTCTTCCACAAATTAATACATGGCAAGTTTATAATAACTTATTGTTTTTATACCACAACAAAGCTTAAAAGCAAAAGCCATCTTTTCAGATCATGTTATTAAAACTGACCAATCCCAAAATATTTTCTGATATTATAACTATAATCTCTGAGCTAGTCACCGAAGTTAGAATGAAAGTAAGTAGCGAAGGCATAACTCTTACCGCGATAGACCCTGCTAATGTCGCAATGGCTTATTTTAAAGTTCCCGCCTCATTGTTCTCAGAGTTTAATCTTACAAAAGAGGAGGAAGAACTTGGCATAAATCTTACAGACTTAAAGGCAGTCTTAAGGAGGTCAAAACCAGGAAGTTCTTTGTCTCTTGAGAAAGTCGATAACATGCTTAAAATTGGAATACATGATAGGATAAAAAGAGATTTCTCTCTCGCTCTCCTTGATCTTGATTTTCAGGAAAAGCCTTTTCCGGTATGGGAATTTAATTCTGTTGTGAGATTAAATGCGGAGTCTCTTGTAGAAGTAATAGAGGACTGCGCCGTTGTTTCGGATGCGTGCACATTCATAGCCGAACCAAATAAGTTCATAGTTGAGTCACACGGACTTAATTCTGCAAGGGCAGAATTCTCAACAGATGAAGCCGAGATATTTTCAGGAAACAGCCTGGCAAGATTTTCGCTAGAGTATCTATCTAAATTTATTAAAGGCGCAAAAATATCAAGCAACGCCACATTAAGTTTTTCAAATAACCACCCAATGCGTTTAGATTTTCATACAGGAGATGTAAAACTTTCCTTCGTGCTTGCCCCCCGCGTCGAACAGGCGGATTAATACTAGATATTTGTTTAATCTCCAAATATGAATTAAACTACTCGTTCTGTGTTCATATAAATCTAATTATTACTCCCGTTATGAAACTTATTATCCGAGGATTTTTAATGGTTTTGCCGATTTATTTTCTTACAAAAATTGCAGGAGTCCAATCAGAAAAATCATTACTTCCATTATTATCTTTATGATAACCTAATTTTCTGGCGTGCTCAATTTTACAGGCTTCTCTTGTTCTTCTCTCATCTAACTCAAACATCTCTTGAATATCAACATTCCAACTTGCAGACCTCTGTCTTAGAAAATCTGTGACTCTATCTGGCAATAAAGTTGAAGCATAAGTAACATACACCAAAGCCCCATTTTCAAAGAAAGGAGCATATTTAGGCAAGTCAACAGAAACATTTGAAAAATATCCTTTTGTAAATGTGCCTTGCAAATCCTCAGGTTGTTCAGCATTCCGAAATTCAAATCTAAGTCTTTGTGCATTCTTAGCTATTCTTTCAAGTCTTTTTCCTCTAGTAAAATAATTTCCATCTTTCGGGGTTAGATTTAACTCCTCTATTGCTTTTTTATCATCTTCTTTTATTAACCCAAGAACTCTTTTAGCAAATTTAATTTGTCGAGGGTTATTATCTATTGCTAAAATACTGCCTTCTGTTAGATATTCAAGCATTCCAAAAGGCTGAGCACAACTACAAATGGAAAGGATTCTATCTTTCCTTTTAGGGGACAATCCTTGTAGAATCGCCATAATTGATTCATTCATAAATTTGTAAATCATAAAAATCAGGATAAATAACGTTATTTAAATGTTATTTAATAGCTGTAAATTTTTATCAATGTTGAAATCACAGATCATTAAATAATTCATAAACTTTATATCTTAGTCACTAATTTCATAATTGTCAGTAATTTCAAATAAGAAGATTAGATACAACTAAACCTTTAATTACATCAGTGTTTTATACATATTATGGACCCCATGCTTTTAATCTCTCTTTTAATAGCAATAATTTTAACAGCCTTAGTCACATACCTAATCACTATAAAGATAAGAGACTATCAATGGAAAGGTAAAATAAAAGAGCATCGCCAGGAGGCAATTTCACAGTCCCGCGCAGTTCTTTCAGGACAATTTTCCGAGCAACTCGCCCCCTTCCTTCCGGATTTTCCATATTCTCCGACAGAGTGCAGGTTCATCGGCAAACCGATTGATTTTCTTGTATTCGAGGGCATGGATGACAAGGCAATAAACGAGGTCGTTTTTGTAGAGGTAAAGACTAACAAGTCAAAGCTCTCACAGCAGGAAAAAAATCTAAAGGAAGCAATAAAAAATAAGAGAGTCCGTTGGGAAGAGTATAGACCTTATTCAACATCTCATTCTTCTGAAGATCTCAAAGAATTTTAGAACAAAATCTTAGAAACCTTTAAAAACCCTCAACCTCTACAGAAATCGGAATCTAATTGAATGGACACATAAGGAGTGTCTTAATACTTAAGGAAGAGTTGCACCTTGAACAAAATGGAAATAATATCATATGCCAGCACCGAAAAGACCACGATTTGGAAGTTTGCAGTTTTATCCTAGAAAGAGAGCTGGAAAATTTTTGCATAGAGTAAATTGGAGCACAGTTTCTGACAATTCAGAGGGCCTTTTGGGTTTCATAACTTACAAGGCTGGAATGGCCACAGCACTAATAAAAGATTCTACAGACAAAGTCTCAAGTTCAGGAAAGCAGGTCGCCTTGCCAGTAACAATTTTAGAAGTTCCGAATATGAAAATTTATGCAGTGAGGTTCTACAAGTTCAATAAACCTGTAAAAGACATTGTTGTTTCAAACGACAAGGAGCTTAAAAGATTATTAAAAGTTCCAAAGACCTTAGGAAATCTTGACAAGGTTCCGGAAGACTACGACGATATAAGGATTCTAGCTTACTCATTAGTGAAGGAAACAGGAATTAAGAAAACTCCAGATATAATAGAAATAGCAGTCAGTTCACCGAATAAACTCGAGTTCATAAAGAACCATCTTAACAAAGAACTAACTCTTTCTCTTTTCCCAAAGTCCTCTTTAGTCGATATAAGAGCTTTAACAACTGGAAGAGGTCTTTCAGGCCCTGTAAAAAGATTTGGGATAAGTCTTAAAGGTCACAAATCGGAAAAAGGAGTAAGGCGTCCGGGAAGCCTCGGGCCATGGCATCCTGCCAGAGTAACTTTCAGAACACCTCTTGCAGGTCAATTAGGTCTGTTTTCCAGAATAACTTATAATCAAAAAGTAATCTCATCAGGAAACATAAAGGAAAAAGATATAAACATAAGTTCAGGGTTCCCAAACTATGGTAAGATAAGGTCTTCGTATCTTATAGTCCAAGGTTCAGTCCACGGACCTGTCAAGAGACAAGTGCTAATAACTCTGCCAGCAAGACCCTCAAAAAAACAAATGAAGAAAAAATATGAATTTCTGGAGCTAATATGAAGACAACAATATATTCACAGAATGGAGAAAAGGAAGGTTCAATTGAGTTGCCTAAAGTTTTCCAAACTCCCATAAGAGAAGATATAGTCCTAAAATGTTTCGAAGCATCAAAAACAAAACAACCATATAGTCCGACAGAAATGGCTGGTTTGAGGCATTCAGCATCCGGAACTATATCTCATAGGAGACACGAATGGAAAGGTCATTATGGTAAGGGAATTTCAAGAGTTCCAAGAAAAGCCATGTGGAGAAGAGGAACACAATTCTACTGGATTGCAGCCACAGCTCCCGGAACAAGAGGCGGAAGAAAAGCACATCCTCCAAAAGGTTTAGGGGCAGATAAAAAAATAAACAGAAAAGAAGCCGAGATGGCAAGGCTTTCCGCAATAGCCTCGACAGCAGATATAAATTTCATAAAATCAAGATACGCTTCTTTTAAAGAGATCAAAGAAGCACCTTTCGTAATAGATTCTCTGCCAAAGAAATCTAAAGCTTTATTTTCAACATTAAGAAACATATTCAAGGAGAATTCTCATTTAGTTCTAAAAAACAAAACAGTTAGATCAGGAAGAGGCAAATCTAGAGGAAGAAAATATAAATCCAATGCAGGACTTCTCCTTATAGTAGGAAATGACGAACACACTAAATTCAAGGGATTAGATATAAGAACTCCTCAACAAGTTTCTGTTTCAGATTTATATCCTCTTGGAAGGCTTACTTTATTCACAAAAAAAGCAATCTCAGAACTAGCATCTAAGGAGGCAAAAAATGAAGCTTAAACCAGTTTCCTCTGAAAAGGCAGTCAAGATGGTAGATATTGATAACACTCTTTTGTTTGAAGTAGAAAAGAAATATTCAAAAACGGAAATAAAAAAAGAATTTGAAGAAGTCTTTTCAGTAAAAGTTGAAAGTGTAAGGACTCTAGTCCACCTAAATAAAAAATATGCATACATAAAACTAAAAAAGGAGAATCCTGCGATAGATCTCGCAACCAAGTTAGGAATAATATAAAATGGGAAAGAGAATAATTCAACAGGCAAGAGGAAAGGGAAGCTTAACCTATCAGGCTAAAAAAAGAGCGTTTAGGTATAAGATAAAATATCCTCTAGCAGAAGGTTCCGCGGAAATAATAAACATCTTACATTCTCCAGCACATTCAGCTCCTTTGATGAAAGTAAAGACTGAAAAGGAAATATTTTACAATCCTGCCTTCAATGGCGCAGTTGTAGGAACAAAAGTCTCTCTGGGTGGAGAAGCCAAAGAAGGAAACATCCTGCAGTTGAAATTAATACCTTTAGGGTCAAAGATATTCAATATAGAATTAAATCCAGGGGATGGAGGAAAAATGATAAGAACTGCAGGGAGTTCAGCATCTCTCGTGAAGAAAGAAGGCAATAAGGCGACAATTTTGATGCCAAATAGAAAAGAGTTGATTTTGGACAACGAATGCCGTGCAACTCTTGGAGTAATCGCCGGTGATGGCAGAAAACTAAAGCCATTTGTTAAAGCCGGAGTAAGATTTTATAAAATGAAAGCGAGAAACAAGCTTTGGCCAAGAACCTCCGCAGTTAAATTCAACGCAATAGACCATCCATTCGGTTCTGGTAGAGGAAAGAGAATAAAATCAAAGATTGCAAAGAGAAATGCGCCACCTGGAAGAAGAGTTGGACATATAAGACCAAGGAGGACAGGGTTTGTGAAGTAACATGGCAGAAGATAAATCAGAAGTAAGGAAAAAAGAATTTTTATTCAGGGGTCAGCCAATAGACTCTCTCAAATCGCTAGACGTGAGAGAATTTGCCAAATATCTAAATTCCAGACAGAGGAGAACAATATTGAGGAACTTTGAAAAGGTGCAGTCTTTTGTCTCAAGATGCGAAAAGAAACTTGCCAAGAATAAGAAATTAAGAACTCATCTCAGAGATATAATAATCGTGCCAAAGATGATAGGTTATAAAATTTCGGTACACAACGGTAAAAACTTTTTCGATTTCGAAATTCTTCCTGAAATGATAGGTCACACATTAGGAGAATTTGCAATGACAAGACAGAGAGTAAATCACGGGGAGGCAGGTATCGGCGCGACAAAAGGTTCGCGTGCGTTGAAGAAGTAAAATGACAAAGGAAAAAATGGAGACTAAAAAAACTGAAGAATCGCTCGAGCAGAAAGTAGAAACAAGTCAGCCTGCTAAAAAAGAAAATAAAGAGAAAACTCCTCAAAAGCCAAAGAAAACCGAAGCGAAAGCACTTGGGAACTCATACCCCCTCTCAAGAAAACACAGCCTGTATGTCTGTTATTTTATAAAAAATAAGAGCATAGACAAAGCGATAGAGGATCTTAATCAAGTGTTAAAGTTCAAGAGAGCAGTGCCTTTCAAGGGAGAAATTCCTCACAGAAAAAATCTCTCAGGCTCAGGGAGATATCCTATAACTGCATGTAAGCATTTCATCAATCTGCTTAAATCTCTCAAGGGAAACTGCCTCTCGAACGGCATGGACATAGATAATACAAAGATATACGAAGCATCAGCGACATGGGCTTCTCGTCCAAGGCGATCCGGAGGAAAGTCCGCAAAAAGGACAAACATAATTTTAAAGGCTAAAGAATTTCCAACCGGAGGGAAAAACTAAAATGGAAGAAAAGAAATTTGTAGCATTCAAGAAAGAAGAGCTTGGTGTCAAGGAATACATAAAACATTCTCTTGGAAAAGGAAAGATAAGCAACGTGTCTATAGAGTATACTCCTGTCGGAGAGAAAATACTAGTACACACAAATCGACCTGGATTGATAATCGGAAGACGCGGAGAAAAAATATCTGAGTTGACTACTGTATTGAAGAAAAAATTCCATTTAGATAATCCACATATAGAGATCGTTGAAATAACCCAGCCTCTTTTCGATGCCCAGCTTGTTGCCGATGAGATAGCTATATTGCTTGAGAAAAAAGGCTCTCTTAAATTCAAAGTCATAGCTTATAGGATGCTTCAACAAATAATGAAAGCCGGAGCTTTAGGTTCTGAAATAGTCTTATCAGGTAAGCTTCCAAGCGAGAGGGCGAGAAGATGGAGATTCGCCGAAGGATATCTTAGAAAAACTGGAGATCCCTCTAAACTCGTAGACAGAGCACAATCTCAGGCCGTTACAATCGCAGGCGTCGTCGGTATTCAAGTTAGTATATTAAGACCTGATACAATAATGCATGACCAAATAATTATAGACGATTCAGCAAAAGAAAGGATAAGGCAAAATTTCGCCAACATGTCTTCGGAAAAAATTCCTGAAAAAGAGCTTGTCAAAGAACAAACTTCTAATAAAAAAACGCGAAAGAAACCAAAGGAGGAAAGCGAAGATGGCTCTTCTTAGATTCAAAGACGCTAAAAAAATGAGCAAGACTGAAAGAGAAGCCAGGCTCAAAGAGCTAAAGTTCGAGCTTGTTAGGTCATCTGTCGGTGCTAATAAGGCGAATTCGAAAAAGAAAGAGATTAAAAAGGCAATTTCGCGTCTACTTACACTAAATAAATCAATAACAACTTCGGAGGCGTTGAAAAGCAAATAATGAATTCAGACGAATTCAGTCTGCCAGATCAGGCTGATGTTTTCGAGGAAATCGCCAAAAGCGAACAGCAGATAAGGGTGATAACCTCGACGAGGAGATACGGAAAAAAAATAACACTCGTCGAAGGTTTTGACAAGCAGGTCGATTTGAAGTCGATAGGAAAGTCTCTCAAGGAAGAGCTTGCCTGCGGTGGAACGGTAAAAAACGGAACCATCGAACTTCAAGGAGATCATAAGAAGAAGGTAAAAGCTATCCTTATAAGGATGGGATTTTCCGAAGAATCGATAAACGATAACTAAAACAATGAAAGAAGAAACAAAAAACAACATATCGAAGGAAGTAAAAATCTTACCGAGAGGCAGGATTTTTGAAGGGTTTGTCATAAGTAAATTCCCAAAGAGAGTAGCGATAGAGTTCGAAAGAACAGTTTTTTTTGCTAAATATAAAAGATTCTCCAAGAAGATAACGAGAATCCATGCAAGACTTCCCGAAGATATAAATGTTAACATTGGAGACTTAGTAAGAGTAAGAGAATGCAGACCTCTGAGTAAGATGATTCATCATATAGTCACAGACATAATAAGAACCTCAGGAGAGAAAAAATGAAATCAATAAGCGCCAGAGCCACACGCGGATTGAATATCGGAAGCCACGTGCTAGCTTCAGACAACAGCGGAGCACGAATAGTGAAAATAGTTGGAGTAAAACATGGAAAATCAAAAAAAGGCAGACAGCAATATGCCAAAATATCTGATTGGGTAAAGGTATCAGTAAGAGAAGGGAAGCCTGATATGATAGGCCAGGTTTTCGATGCTGTAGTGATAAGACAGAAAAAACCCTACAGAAGAGTCACAGGTGAGAGAGTTTGTTTCGAGGATAATGCAGTCGCTCTGTTAAAGGACGATAAAGGTAACCCCAAGGGCACTATGGTTAAAGGGCCAGTCGCAAGGGAGGTTCATGAGCGTTGGCAATCAGTTGCTAAAATAGCTCAATTTGTCCTATGAAGAAGACATTTTCTAACAAATGGATTTCGAGTACACAGAAGAGAAAACAGCGCAAATATAGAATAAACGCCCCCTTACACATAAAGCATAAATTTTTAAGTGCAAATTTGTCAAAAAGTCTCAGACAGAAGCATGGTAAGAGGTCACTGCCTATAAGGAAAGGCGACGAAGTGCTTATCATGAGAGGCTCATTCGCTAAGAAGAAAGCCAAGGTTGTGGAAGTTGACACAAAAAAACTAAGAGTTTCGTTGGAAGGTATTCAAAGGTCAAAGAAAGACGGAACAAAAGTAAACGTCCATTTTCACCCGAGCGCTCTTCAGATAATATCTCTAAACACCGAAGATAAATTAAGAATAGCAAAAACAGAAAACAAGGAGAAAAAAAATGCATCAAACAAGGGCTGAAACATCAAAGAAACTCCCAATAGCTAGAAAGGGAACAAAATATGTAGCAAGGCAAAGTTCAGATCTTGATAGCTCAGTCTCTGTATTATTTGCTGTAAGAGACATGTTAAAAATAGCTAAAACTGCCAAGGAAGTTAAGGAGATGATAAAAAATAAGTCTTTAAAGTTAAACAACAGAGAAGTTAAGGATGAGCGACAGAGTCTGAGATTATTCAATATTCTTCACGCAGATAAAAATTACATTTTAAAATTGAATCAAACAGGCAAATTCTATCTGGAGCCAACGAAGTCAGACGAAAGACCTTGTAAGGTTATAGGCAAAACTATTCTCTCAAAAGGAAGAGTCCAATTGAATCTTCACGACGGATCAAATGTGCTCTCAAAAGACAAAGTAAAAATAAATGATACTCTTTATTTGGACAAGAACAACAAACTTGTGAAACATATCTCCTTTGAAAAAGGCTCGAAGATTTTCGTAACTCATGGAAAGTATATGGGCAATACAGGTAAAATAGACAGCCTAGAAAACAATTTTGTACTCGTTTCTCTTGAAGGAAATGTAAAATCAAAACTGGAAAAGGAGAGTCTAATAGCACTATGAAAAAGCAGAAATCCTCTTTAGAAAATCCGATGAGATCTATAAAAATGGAGAAAGTAGTTTTGAGCTGTGGAGGTCTTAGCCCAGAATTGGAGAAATCAAAAAAGCTTCTTGAATTACTTTCTGGAATGAAGGCCCAAATAATAAAAGCCGGCCCCAAAAGAAGAATACCTGATTTTGGAGTAAAGCCAGAGATAGAGCTTGGAACAAGAGTCACTCTCAGAGGGGCGAAAGCATCAGAGATACTTAAAAACTTACTCGCTGCAATAGATAACAAATTGTCTTCAGACCAATTCATGCCAAACACCTTTTCCTTTGGCATAAAGGAATATATCGAAATTCCAGGTATGGAGTATCAAAGAGATATAGGTATTCGTGGACTCAATGTTACAGTCTCTTTCATAAGACCTGGATTCAGAGTAAAAAGAAAAAAGATAAAATCAGGTCATGTACCAAAAAAACAACACGTTACACCAGAGGAAATATCAGCATTCATGAAAGAAAAATTTTCAACGGAGATAGACTAAAATGGGAGCAAGCGATTGGAACAAAATAGTAAGACAGATAAGAAGAAAACCTGCAAAACTACAGAGGTTCATGAAACACAATGTTCCTAAGAAAAGAACTACAGGCATGGCTCTCAGAAAGTGTGTAAGGACAGGAAGAATAGGAGCACACATAAAAAAATATAATCTGAACCTATGCCGACAAGCATTCAGAGAAATAGCGGAGGAAATAGGCTTTAAAAAATATAGTTAAAATGTCACACGATACAGTAGCCGATGGCTTAAACCAAATTTTGAACGCTAAGAGAGCTAGAAAAGATGTAGTGAAACTTAAACACTATTCAAAATTGCTGATTTCCGTTCTCGCAATCGCAAAACTTAGAGGATATATACTAGATTATAAATTAGAAGACAAATCTCTAGTTGTAAAAATTGGCACTCTGATAAAATGCGGACCTGTAAAACCAAGGTACATGGTAACTGTTGGAGAAATAGAGGATTTCACGAAAATATATCTTCCTTCAAAAAACATGGGTCTTCTAATAATTTCCACATCAAAAGGACTAATGACTCATACAACAGCCATTGAAAAAAATATCGGAGGTAGCTTAATTGCTTACATATACTGATGAAACACCACATCTCTGAGAATATAGTCATACCTGAAGGAATATCTTGCTCATATCAAAGCGGACAGATGATCTGCAAAAAAGGTTCAACTGAGCTAATGAGAAAATTTAACATACCAAATGTCAATGTTTCCGTAGATGATAAAAAAATAACTTTTGAATGTGTGAAAGGAAATAAAGGAACAAGAAAGAAGATACTCTCATTTATAGCACACCTTAATAACTTTTTCATGGGTCTTGATGAGAAATTCGCTTATGAATTGGAAGTATGCAACGTCCATTTTCCCATGACTTTAAAGCTTGAGAAAGACCACTTACTGATAAATAATTTTTTAGGTGAAAAAACTCCTCGTAAGGCGAGAGTATTAGCGAATGTCCATGTAGATATAAAAGGGCAAAAAATTCATATATCATCTGCAGACATAGAGGCTGCAGGCCAAACTGCTGCTAATATAGAGAAATCAACAAAGGTGCGAAACAGAGACAGAAGGATTTTCCAGGACGGGATATTCATAGTTAGCAAGCCAGGAGGAAAAAGTTAATGTCAAAAGATTTCAAGAGACAGGATAGCTTCAGGCACATAAGAATAGGCAGTAGGAGAAGAAGGATAAAATGGAAAAGACCAGATGGAAGGGATAGCAAAATGCGTCTCAAAAGAAGATCTTATCCAGCATCTCCGATGGTTGGGAACAAGTCTCCTAAGAAAATTTCAGGGAAAGTTAATGGAATGAAAACAATGTTGGTTTACAATATATCTGATCTGGAGAAAGTGCACAAATCTTTCATTCCGATAATCGCAAAGATAGGAGCGAAAAAAAGAATGGAGTTGATAAAATATGCAGAAGAAAAAGGCATAAAAATACTCAATGTGAGGAGATCAAAATGAAACTTGAAAAGAAAAAAAGTTTGGCTTCTAGAGCGCTTGGAATAGGCAAAGAAAGAATAGTATTCAATAGCGAAAGGCTTAATGAAATTAAGGAGGCTATAACAAAGCAAGACATAAAAGACCTTGTATCTGCAGGAGCGATCCATATCAAAGACAAAAAAGGAAGAAAAAAAGCAAAAGAGGAGTCAAGGAGAAGAGGCTATGGAAAAGTAAGGCAGAAGCCAAAAAAAGGCAAAACACAGTATGTGATTCTTACAAGGAAACTTCGCTCATTTATAAAACATTCAAAAGATACAGGAAAAATTTCTCAGGAATCATATCTTGAGTTGAGAAAGGAAGTACGAAACAGGACATTTAAAAGTTTAGCTCATTTGAAGGAGAGAATAAAATGACAAAGACAATAAGGAGAAGAAGACTTGAAGGAAGAACAAATTACAAGAGAAGATTTGCATTGCTCAAATCAGGAAAACCAAGGCTTACAATAAGAGTATCAAATAAGTATGTTTCTCTTCAGTTAGTTGCCTCTGATCATGCAAAGGATAAAGTAATAGCTTATTCAACTTCTAAAGAGTTACTCTCTCACGGGTGGCCAGAGGACAAATCAGGAAGCTTAAAAAGTATTCATGCATCCTATCTCACAGGCCTATTATTTGGAAAAAAAATAAAAAAAATGCATAAAGATGCGATTTTAGACACAGGTCTAAAGAGAAACGTCAAGGGCTCCAGGATTTATGCTGCTTTAAACGGAATCGTAGACTCAGGTTTCAATGTCCCTCATGATAAGTCTGTTTTTCCAACCGCTGAAAGAATGAAAACAAATAAAAACCTTTTCAATCTGCTCGAGAAAATCAAGGAGAAAATATAATGACTAAGGAGAAAAAACCCGCAGAAACAAAAGACATCGTAGAAGTAATACCTGAAGAAATATTAGACATAAAGTCAGACGAAGTAGAAGCGGATTTGAAGGCCATATCTAAAGAACCAAGAGAGGAAAAACTCTCATCCTGGTCTCCCAAAACAAAGCTTGGTAAACTTGTCAAGGAAGGAAAAGAAAAGGACATAGATAATTTATTGAGAGCACATAAGAAAATACTTGAGCCTGAGATTATAGACTTCATGGTGAATCTTGAGACAGACCTTATTTCAGTAGGTCAGTCTAAGGGAAAGTTCGGAGGCGGAAAAAGAAGGGCTTGGAAACAAACTCAGAAGAAAACTATGGAAGGGAATGTAGTTTCTTTTTCTGCAATGGCTATAGCCGGAGACAAGAAGTCTCATATTGGTCTTGGTTTCGGGAAAGCGCGTGAAACTCTTCCTGCAAGAGACAAGGCTATAAGGAATGCAAAGCTTAATCTAACAAAAATCAATCTTGGCTTCGAGTCTCCTGAAAACGAATCTCCTGATTCTAAACCTCATACAATTCCTTTCAAAGTCGAAGGAAAATCAGGAAGTGTTAGAATTACGCTCTGGCCGGCTCCAAGAGGCACAGGTCTTGTCACAGGAGATCAATGTAAAAAAATATTGAGACTTGCAGGCATAGAGGATATTTATTCAAATACACGTGGCAAAACAAAAACCGCATCAAATCTTGCGAAAGCATGCATAAGCGCATTAATAAAAACAAACGCAACACTGAAATGATACTCATAATAAGAATAGCCGGTCAAGTGAATATTCCTCAGGATATCGAGGATGCTTTATTCAGACTGAGACTTAGAAAAAAATATTCGGCAGTCCTGATTAATGCAACTCCCCAACAGATGAAACTCCTTAAAAACATAAGAGACTATATAGCATATGGAACAATAAATGAGGAGACATTGCTAGCACTTATACAATCCAGAGCAAAATCTCTCTCAAACAAGAAAATAGAAGCGAAAGAAGTTGTGTCCAATCTTGGTAAAAAAGACCTCTTAAGCTTAGGAATAAAACCTTTCTTTTCACTTCACCCTCCACGAAAAGGAATAGATGCAAAGAAGCATTTTGGAGTAAACAAGGGCGTTCTTGGAGACAACAAAGAGAAAATAAATGATCTAGTAAGGAGGATGCTATGAATTCAAAATTCATATGGGAATGTTCATGCGGGAACATAGTTCATGAAGATATTATGCCTGAAGACTGCTCTTATTGTTTTAAAGTTGGAGAATTTTCCAGAGTTCACGAAGACGACCTTGACGAAAAACAGAACGAAGAAATTTTAAGGAGAAAAAGACTTAAAGCAAAGAGTTTAACAAAGTCATCATCAGGAGGAAAAAATGCACCTAAAAAAAAGAAAAAAGTCAACTAGATATAGAGGGTCTCACACTCACTCTCGTGGTGGAAAAAAGAAAGCCAGAGGCTCAGGACATAGAGGAGGAGTAGGCCTTGCAGGTACAGGAAAGAGAGGCGACCAGAAAAAAACGCTCGTCTTGAACTTATTCGGAAACAAGTATTTCGGAAAATCTCAGACTCTTAGAAAAAAATTCGTAAAAAAACTAAAAGTCATAAATCTGCACGAGATTCAAAACAGGATACCTTCTCTATTAAAGAAAGGTCTTGCAAAAGAAAAAACAAAAGATACATTCGAGTTGAATCTTAAAGGATATAAGATTCTTGGTGAAGGAGATGTTTCATCAAAGTTGATAATAACTGCCTCAAAAGTTTCTTCCTCCGCAGCGGAAAAAATAAAGAAAGCTGGCGGAGAGATAAGAATATAAAATGGCCTTTGACATAAGAAATCTTCTCTACAATCTTCCTGAAGTAAGGAAACCGCAGGAAAAGAAATTGAGCTTCAATGTAAAGCTTAAGTGGACTCTGATAATTCTTGCAGCCTTTTTCATTTTATCTAACATAAATCTCTACGGTTTGCAGGCAGAGTCTCTCTCAACACTTGAGTTCTTTCAAATAGTTCTTGCAAGCCAGTTTGGAAGTATCCTTACATTAGGTATAGGGCCAATAGTAATGTCTTCAATTATACTTCAATTGCTTGTAGGCGCAGGTATTTTAGCAATAGACACAAAAACTGAAGAAGGTAGAAAATATTTCCAAGGTTTGCAGAAACTAGGAGTTATATTTTTCATAATATTCGAAGCTCTAGTATATGTTTTAATGGGAGGTCTAAAAGCAGTGCCAGGCCACACAGGAATTTTAATATTTCAGGTTATTCTTGGAGGATTTGCAGTGATGTTAATGGACGATGTGGTTCACAAATGGGGTTTCGGTTCTGGAGTATCTTTATTCATAGTTGCAGGAGTCGCAGCAGGAATATTTTCAGGGTTGTTCCAGTTTATGGGGCAGGCAGGACAGAACTGTCTTTCTGATTTCACAAATATCCCTTGCTCAGGTAACGTCCTTATAATAATTCAATCAATAATTAACGGCGTTCCAAGAGAAGCCCTTCTCGCAGTTTTAACAATTGTATTCACTGCAGCTTTGTTTCTTATTATAGTATGGGCGCAGAGTTTGAAGGTTGAGATTCCTTTAAGTTACGAAAGAATTAGAGGCTACGGTGTTAAATGGCCTCTGGCTTTCTTCTATACTTCAAACATGCCAGTAATATTAGTCTCAGCTTTGGCAGCAAATATACAACTATTTGGAAATCTTCTTCAAAACTGGCTCGGTCATCCAACTTTACTCGGAGGATTTTCTAATGGTGTAGCCACATCAGGATTCGCATTTTGGATAAGTAGCACAAACCTCGTAGAAGCAATAATAAGAGGAAGTTTACAAAACAGCTTCATCATTCAGGCAATAACTCACGTCTTATTCTATGTAGTTCTGTCAACAGTATTCGCTTTCTTCTGGGTAAAGACATCAGGATTAGACGAGGCTTCACAGGCGAAAAACATAATCGCTTCAGGTCTCCAAATTCCAGGATTCAGAAAAGACCCTCGTGTCCTAGAGTCTATATTGAAGAGATACATTTTGTCTTTGACGTTGATGGGTGGAATAGCGATAGGTTTCCTTGGATCTATATCAAACACTCTCGGCATCTTGACAGGAGGAACCTCTCTTCTTCTGGGTGTAATGATAATTTATCAGCTATATCAAAACATAGCCCAGCAACACGCTATGGATATGCATCCTGCACTAAGAAAAATGATGGCTTGATTTTTTTAAGCTAGTTTGTTTCATCATGTTTTTAAACCACCTTTTACTTAACATAATATGGCAATAGCAGATTTGATTCAATCAAATCCAAAAATAAGCATAGTAATAATAGGTCTGGCTATTTCATTTCTCATTTCTCTTGTTAATTATCTTGTTCTGGATAAAGAAAAGATGCGAGAGATAAAGGCTAAACAGAAAGCCATTCAGGAAAAGATGAAGGCACATCAAAAGGCAGGAGAACATGATAAGGCTCTTGCAGTAAGCAAAGACATGCTCGCACACAACATGGAGATAATGAAGCATTCACTTAAGCCAACACTTATAACTGCAGTTCCAATTCTTATCTTATTCGGGTTCATAAAGGGAGTTTACAGCGAAACTTCCATTGCCTCTTCATGGTTCTGGTATTATTTAATTTCTGCAGTCGCAGGAAGTATAATTTTCAGGAAACTCTTTAAACTGCCATAAACTTGGCAAAACAAACACGATAGTCAAATAGTCATATATTTCTGTCT
>CAZEOE010000013.1:0-11163 GCA_964513665.1 Candidatus Woesearchaeota archaeon
CTTAGAAATTATTTATTGAATAGATATAGTTCAAATTTAGCAGTAGATTTATAAATTCGAGCCCAAAACCGTTCCATAATTTATCTACCTCTTATCTAAACTGCATTATAAATTTGATTCAATTATATATTTAAAGACCATAAATTTAATTAATTCATGGATTCACTTATAATCTTTGATCACATTCTTGCAATATCAATTACTTTGTTATTTCCTTTTCTTTTATTTTTTTGGTTTAATAAATATTTTAAAAAGTCGTGGACAACTTTAGGTATTGGAGCTATTTGCTATTTTCTGATTAACCTTCTTATTCTAGGAGTAATGTTACCAGTTTCTATAATAAATAATGACTTTCCAGCTTACTTTTTAGTTATCTTTCTTGGTTTAGTTCCAGGAATTTTAGCAGCAATATCGGAAGAAATTACGCGTTATTTTTCAATCAAATATTTTTTGAAAAATAAATTTAATTGGAGGTACGCTTTCCTATTCGGTCTTGGTTGGGGAGGTATGGAATCAATTCTTTTTGGAGTTAGTAAAATATCTCAACTAATACTCTTAGCAGATGCTTCTTCTACATACATCTTTCCTTTTGCAATTGGCAGAGTTGCTACACTTTTTGGACAAATTGCTTTATCTATAATAATGATCCAATGCTTTATTAAAAGCAAAAAAATATACTTTTTATATGCCTTGTCGCTTCATTTATTAATTAATATATTGGGAGTTCTAATCTTCAAATTGACCCCTCAAACAGGGAATTTAACACATCTTATTGCTTTCATTTTTAGTCTAATCCTTCTCTCTTTTTCAATTTATATTATCTCTCATTTTGATGATGGGGGCAAATTTAGAAAAAAAATAAAAAACATAATAAAATTTTCATAATTAAACTCGGTTATATAACCGAATAAATTATGTCCCACAACTGTCCGCTAATTTTATAAATTGGGAGTCAAAACTGTCCCACAATGTAATCAAAATGAGTTAAATTATTAAATCTCTGTCTTTTTCTTTAATCCATGAAGAATGTTAGGGCCTTAATTGAGGAAATAAAAAATTATCCAAAGTTTAATGGAAGGTATAAAAAAGAGTTATCAATAAAGCAATTTTCTAAGTTAGATAAGTATCCTAACTCGACTGTTCTTATTAATGAGGTTTTCCCTTTGATTAATGATGCCTATCCGGGTAAATTTAATCTAAGTGTTTCCGAGTTTTTATGGTCTGAAATGTGCAAAAATAAAGGATTTTTAATAAACAATAACTTCTTTGACTATACTGCGTTGCCAGAACATTCATTTTGGACAATTACAAAGAATATTCGAGATGAAGATTATGAGAAAATTTTAGATGGTTCAAATCAACACCTTTTACTTTTTCATATCGCATCTGTTGGAGGTTTTACAATTACTCGTTTAACAGAAGAGAATCGAGAATTTTATATTAAGAATTTTTTAGATTTTCTAAACAAATACTTAGGAAGCTTAGAGAAGTTAAAAGTAGCATATTTTGATGGTGGGGAGATTAAAAAACATGAAATAAATAGACTCTTTGATAAGGATGTAAATAAGGATTTATATGAGAAGTTTAGAAAAATCCATGGTTTTAATCTATTGCCCACTAAGAATGAAACTTTTCTATCGCTCAAGGTTTTTGGTAGTCCGATTTTCTGGGGATATCGAAATGAATTTTTCTTTCAACATAATGGGAAGTCACTTGACTTGGGAACGATTGAATGTTTGCCATTTATTCCAGAGTATAAAGAAGCAAATGGGTCAGTTTTCTACAAAAGTATAAAAGAAGGCGATAAGGGGTTTATCGGTAGCGGTGTCGGTTTAGAACGATTAACAATGATTCTTGAAAATGCTAAAAACATTTGGGATATCTCTCTCATAAAACCACTCATAAAAATTTTAAGAGAAAGTTCAAGAAATAAAGAAGTAGAAGACAGAACTTTATTCATAATTAGTGAGGTTTTGAAAGTTTTACATTACATTCTTTCAGAAAGAGACGGATTGACTGCTAGCGAATTGGGCAATAAACATCGTAGAGAAATAATCTCAAAATTCATAAGTGGTTTGATAGCAGGTATTGTCTATGCAGACCTGCTAATAGATAAAACCCTCATTAAAAAATTTGTTTTGTTAAATAAAGATTTAAACCAAACGGATAAAAGAGACTTATTAGTTTCTGATAAAATAATCGAGCGTATTTTCTTGCTTATTGAAGAACAGCAGAGATTGTATAAAACCTCTCCAAAACATAAAGAAAAAATAGATTCCTACATAGAACTAATAAAATAAAAATAATTAATCTCATACATTAGCGTACGTTTTTAGAATACGTCAAAATACATTGTGAGACAGAAACATCCCACAAATTTATAAACTAATTATTTAGGAAAAAACTTATGGAAGACAATAAAATCGTCAGAAACAAATTAATAAAACCTAATATCTTAGAGAATAATCCCTTTCCTGATAGATATTTATTCGATCATAAGTCTCATCCTATGACTAAAATAGTAATACATCCAGGAGGGCGTGTTGAATATTGTTGCCCTTATAATGGTATCAGAGATGGATATAATGGTATTTTTGGTCCAAATAATCATTTCATTCATGCTAGAGCTCAGGCACACGACAGAGCTTTTGTAAAAAAACCAACAAATCTTGATCACTTTTAAATCTCAGGAAATTATCACGAAACTGTAAAAAGACTTATAAACCCTTTCGTATTTTCAATGGGGAGGAAAAGAGATGAAATTTAAATTATTCATGGATAAACTTGAGAAGTCCAAGGAGTATCAACAATTCAAAAAAGAGTATCCTGACAATTTTCTAATAGCGGGATTTTTTGTAATTGATTTAGAGGCTGGGCAGAATATTCACCAACTTGATTTTTATATACCTTCGAAGAAAAAAGTAGCTGCATTCAATATGGATGGAAAGGTAAATATGCAGATGCTGAGTTTAATGGGGCAAAAGGTTCCTGAGAAGCTTGATTCCAATACAAATATCGACCTTGATGCAATCGCAGGGATACTTGGAGATGAGATGCATAACCGAGGCATATCTGAAGAGATTAAGAAAATAGTAGCAGTTCTGCAAAGTTCCGAAGGGAAGAAAATATGGAATTTAAATTGTGTTCTTACAGGAATGGAAATACTAAAATCAAAAATTGAAGATGATTCTAAGAGTATTCTTAAGGTTGAAAAGTCAAGCCTTATGGATATAATGAAAAGAGTTCCTGCACAGACTATGCAGACCCCAAAGACAAAGAAGGAAGTTAAGGATGAGGTAAAGAGGCTTGAGGCTCTTCAAAGCGAAATATCAAAAGAAAGAGAAAGACTCAAGAAAGCCATGAGTTTAAAGAAAGATACAAAAGAGAACATGAAAGAAGATTCGGAGTAAAGATAATCTTTTTATACACAATTTTGCTTAGTTATCTATGGAAAAAAGAAGGTGGTTTATCCTCGCATTTATTTTGTTATTTTCTGTAGTTTTTTTTGAAATATCGCAGGTTTCTTCAGCTGGAAAATCCCCTCAATTAGTAAAGATAGACAAAGAAATGATCGCCTGTGAAAACTCAATTTTTGAATACGCGTTAAGTGCTTCAGATCCTGACGAAGAAATTTTGACATTCGATATTTATCCAAAAGAATTATTTTTTGTTGATAATTTGAATGATAATTCTTCAGGTGCGAAAATAATCTCATCAAATATAACTAAAAAATACGCCCAAAAAAACTTCAAAAGGACTATCTACGTTTCAGATGGGGAAAAACTAGATTATGCAGATACTCTGATAAAAGTCGTGGAAGTGAACAATCCTCCTGTGATAGAAAATATTGGGATAAAAACGATTAGCCTGGAAACAAATAAAAATTTTTTTGAGAAGGTTGAGGTGTATGATATAGAAGACGGAGATTCAGGTTCAGAGAAAATAAAATTTGAAACTGTTTTTCTCAATGGGGGAAAAATATTCAGTGTAGACAAAAAAGGTGAGATAAACTATACAGCGAATGAGTTAGATATTGGTAATTATGAAGTTCAAATTTGCGCCATAGATTCGGGTCTGCCTAAGTTAAGTAAAGAGAGCCATCTATGTAATGAAAATGGTTCAAGTCTTAAAGTCTGTGAATCATTTCTCCTCACAATAACTGACAGAAACAGGGCTCCAACAATAGTTTCACAAAGCCCTCAGTCAGAAAACGTGACAATTTTGAAGTCACAGAAAATAAATTTTAATATTTCTTCATTTGATCCTGACGGGAGTATTCCTGATGTAGCATGGTTTCTTGATGGTGTTTTAATTCCTGAAGAATCGAGAAAGAGTGCGGAAAGTCTCGTTCTTGAATTTCAATGCTCTAATAATTCAAAAACTCATGAAGTTAAAGCACAGATAACAGACTCTCTTCTTTCAGATAGCGTGTTCTGGAATATTAATTTTGACAAGAATTGCACTTCCCAGCCTACACAAATAAAGTCTGAACAATGTCAAACTTTATGGGGTTGTTCAGAGTGGTATTTTTGCCAGAACACAGAAAAATCTAGGTCATCAGGAATAATAGCTGGTGAAGATTATGAACTAATAAAACAAGAGTGTGCCTCAAATTCTTTTTCAACAGATCTTTGCGGTTTCCAGATAAGGAATTGTTTTTCCTTGAACAACTGTACCTCTCTATTAGATAAACAGGAAGAAATACGAATGTGTGAATTCACATTAAATCCGAGTTGCTCAGACGGGATAAGAAATTGTCATTCAAGCGGGTGTGAGTTCTTAACTGACTGCGGGGGCCCGTGTCCGCAATGTGGAAGCTGTTCGGATGGAGTAAAAAACCAGGATGAGGCGGGTGTAGACTGCGGAGGCTCATGCTTAGCCTCATGCGAAAAAATAGAAAGAAGAAAATTGGGGATAAATGTCTTAGGCTACACAATAGTAATAGTGACTCTTTTCCTGGTTATATTCTTTGGTATAATATTGTATAAAATGATAAGAACAAACAGGGAGCTCAAGAAATATAAAGAGCAAATAACTCCAGGATATATTGAAAAAAACGAGGTAAAAATTTAAATGAGAAGAGGCCTTGCATTAATTGTATTTTTATTTAGCATAGCGCTAGCTGGGGCTGAAAATGAATCAATTTTAGATATCCAGAATGAGTCAATCTTAACGTCTCCTATTGAATGCTTTCCGAACTACTTGTGTGATGATTGGAGTGAGTGTATAGGCGGAGTGGAAGCTAGGATTTGCAAAGACTCAGCGTGCAACAGAAAAAACATAATTGAGAGGAGGTTCTGCGACCAATCTGGGGGTAAGTGTTCCCCTGAGATAAATTGTGACGACTGGAGCGAATGCATATATACAGAAAAGACAGAAGATATAATCCAGGGAAAAGTAACCTTTGGAGGATATCAGACAAGAAACTGTGTAGACTATAATGAGTGCACGGATACCTTCACAGAAGAAAGAATATGTGGAGATTCCTACGATTTAGAACTTAGAGTTGTCCAGGTATGCGGGGTAAATTATCTTATAGCGAGTGATTTTGGATCAAACAGGCAAGTGGCGAAAGTAGATCTTGATTCATGGAAAGAGAAAAAATTAAATATAATTTTCACAGAGGGGGAGAGTAGATATTGTCCATCCTGCTTCAATGGTTTACGAGATGGTAATGAGGCAGAAATAGATTGTGGCGGATCATGTAAGTCGTGCAAGGAAGAAAAAAAATATCCCATTGGGCCGGTGAGGATGTTTCTATGGATTTTTTCAGTTATTTTCATAGTTCTTTCGGGAATTGATATTTATAAAATGCAGAAGGAGGATTTGAATGAAAAGAAGTGGTTTAGAAAGTAGTTTATTTTTCGTGCTTTTTATTGTCCTGTTTGTAGCTATAGTCTTAGCTGCGCCGAGTTTCCATACGACAGATACAATATCAACATTACAAGAGGACCAAACCACTTTATTCACATATAACTTTTCAGCAAATGTCACTAATACAAACAATGAGACTATAGCCTTCGAAATACTCAACGTATCTGTAAGTCCTGATCTTGGTCTTGGAGCGACTTCATCGAACTATCCTTGGTTTAACCTTAGTTCTACAACTGGGCTTCTAACAATAAACGCCACAAGAAATAATCAAACAGGATATTTCACGCTGACTGTAAATGTAAAAAACACAAGCAACAGCGCAGGAATGTCTTCTCTTTTCTTCTTTAATGTTACCCCTGTAAACGATGCCCCGCAATTCACAAATCTTGAGAACAAGAGTTTCAATATGAGTGAACTATTCGAATATATAGTCAATGTGACGGATGAAGAAAACGACATTCCTTTCAAACTAAATATAACTTTCTTGAACTGTAGCGTGGCGTCATGGTCCACGAGAGATTGTAGCACTTCATCAGGAAAAGAGCTTTTCAATTCTACATACTATTCCTTTAACACGACTTCTGGAGTGTTAAATATAAGCTTCACACCGCAAAGAAATGATGTAGGGAATTACATAATTAATTTCACAATCACTGATACAAATAATACAATCACACCTTACAACGCCTCAAGGTCTCAACTTGTTAACTTCACAGTTTTAAACATAAATTCTGCCCCATATTTTAGGTACACATGCGACAATGAAAGAAACACGACAGAGAATTCACAATTCAGCTGTTACATTAACGTCACAGATATAGATGAAGACTCACATGTTAATATAACTGCGAATGAGACATGGTTCACTTTCAATACGACAGGAACAAATTCTGCGAATATAACTATAAATGCGACTTTTTCTTACAATGGCTCTATTCTTGCAAATTTCACCCCAAGAGATGCCCAGGTTGGAAATTGGTCAATAAATATCTCTCTTGCAGACATAACGGGCACTCCAAGAAAAGCAAATTCAACAACGTTTTATTTCTTCATAGCCAATCAAAACGACTCTGTAACATTCGATTCCGTAACAAATTTAACGATCTACTCTAGTAACAATTACACTTTCTCATTCAATGCGACAGACGACGACTTATTAATACCTGACAAGAGTGTATATAACGAAACTCTTACATTTTCCATAAATAATTCTAATATATCTTTGTCAACGTCATATATCTCTGGCACGAATAAAACAAGAGTTACATTGTATATCGACCCTGTTAATTTATCTCTCGGAACGAATTGGGTGAATCTTTCCGTAAATGACTCAAATGGATATTCAAGAGATTCAAGAGTTTTCAATATAACCCTTATAACAAACAACCCTCCGGTGTGGAACGAATCAACAAGAACTAACCATTCTCTGACAGAGGGTTCGGCTTTTTCTTACAACCTTAGCGCAAATGTAACAGACCCTGAAGGTAGCCCTATTAACTTTTCTTACTCAAACGACACAGCCTTTCCAAGTTTCTCTCTTTCAACAACCACGGGTCTAATTTCCCTAACACCTGTTGACGCTGACATCGGGCAACACATTTTAATTATAAATGCAACAGATGGTGTGACGCCTACTCCTTTAACATTTAACTTTACTGTTGCAAATATAAATGATGCTCCAAATAAAACAGGTTCTTATTGTGACGGGGGTTTCGTATGTGCGGATGCAAATGCAACAATCAATACAACAAATTCAAATGTAAATTCAACAGAAGATTCAACAATAAAATTATATTTCTATGTATCAGATGATGATTATAAAATTCCAAATAATCAAAAGACATTTTACAACGAAAGTATGAGAATAGTAAATCTCACAGTAACGACTTCAGCAAATGCGACATTGCTGAATTTTACAGAAAGTTTTGACTCAAGCTTAGCCGTTAATAATGGACTTACAAAATTTGAAACTCAAAACCTACTGCTTAGAAAAGCAGATGTTGGTTTTTATCAGATATACCTAAATGTATCAGATCTTTCAAATTCTTCATTTGAGCTTAGATTTAATCTCAGTATAAATGACACAGCTCACGCTCCGACAATGACTTCGGTTGGAAACCAAATTCTGTCAATATTTGAAAACATGACTCTAGACATAAACACAACAGATACTGAAGACGGGAACGAAAGTGCTCCTGGGACAAATATCACCTACAGACTTACCAATTTAACATCTGGAGGTAATTTCTTGACAATAAACAGCACAACAGGAGTCATCAACTTTAGTTTCAACCAGACCTATGCAGGCCTCTGGCAGTACAATCTTTCTGTAAACGATACATCTGGTTTAATAGATTTTGAATTGTTCAACGTGACAGTTTACGATTATCCAACAATATTACTACCAAACAGCTCATTCCAGTTTAACCTTAAGGAAAATACAACTGCGACATTAAACTTCAGCGTCAATCATACAGTCGGAGACACATTAAATTATACATTAATTATAAGAGGATTAACAAGAAATTCCACAACAGGTTATGGAAATGCTAGTTCTTTTCTTTGGAACTTCACAGCAAACTTTACAGATGAGACAACTTGTTCTGGAGTGGTAAATATTACTCTTAACGTTTCGAACTCAAAGCTTAGCAATACGACAACATGGAATTTGACTGTGAACCATACAGATTACCCATTATCGTTTGTAACAAATCTCGGTGGAGGATCGCAAACTATTACTTCAACTGTCATTCAGCTTTCGGATTACTTTAACGATATAGACGCATCAGATTCGTGCGTCAATCAGACTGTCGGATTTACTATGACAAAACTTGCGGGAGACACAATTACTTTTGCTGTGAATAATTGGACAGGAAGAAATCCAAATGTAACTTTCAGCCCGACTGTCTCGGCTACGGCGAACTATTCTTTAGTGGCGTTTGAGTTTAATGGGAGCAGTTATAGTGATGCAATATTGAGGAATGCTTCAAGTAATAATTTCACAGTGCAGTTAAGTGTAACAACTGTAACAACTGAAACACAATCGAGTGGTGGCGGAGGAGGCGGAAGCACCACAACAAAAGTAATCTCTCTAAAAATAATTGTTCCTGAGCCAGTTTCTGCAAAGAAGAAAGATAGAATAGTAGTTCCAATCGGTATAGTAAACGATGGAGATATAGATTTAAATGAGATAGTTTTAGATGGATTAATAGCAAAAAACGGCATACTTCGCGGTGACCTTATAGCCTCTTTTGATAGGTCATTCATTCAGTCTCTTCCTGCAGGAACAAGAGAGAATATAACTTTAATTGTAGACATTGATACATCGGAAAGCGGTTTATTCGAAGTGACTATAAATGGAAGCGTTAAAGATCCAAAGTATGAAGACTATGGTAAATTTTTCATAGAAATAAAGGAAGAGGAAGACATTCAGGAGAGGATAGTCTTCACGGAAGAATTTATAATTGGAAACCCTGAATGTGCAGAATTTAAAGAAGTTCTTGATTATGCAAAGCAATTGTTTGACGAAGGCAAAATTGATGAAGCTGGCGAAAAGACCACACAGGCGCTTGATGCATGCAAACAGGCCATAGCTCAACAACCAAGTTCAAGACCAAAAATAAGATTTGAAGAACAGATATTCACATATTTAAGTGTTATAAGTGGAGTCGCGTTTCTTGCAGGATTTTTGTACTATTATTATAGAAGAATAAAAATAAAAGAGTCTTTCAAAGCGGTATCTTCTGTAGAAGGAAACATTTAATAATATCTTAAAATTCTTCAGTATAATGGGCAATGTAGGTGATGCAAAGTTAAAAATAAGTATAGAGGAAGTTAAATCAGTATCTTCCATCATACAAGATATTAAGGTGGAAATAGGAAAGGTTTTTTTTGGTCACGAGGAAGTTATAGATTCTCTTGTGCGCGCTTTATTATGTAATGGTCACGTTCTTCTTGAGGGAGTTCCAGGCATAGCAAAAACATTAGTTGTTAAAACTTTAGCTAAAGTGAGTGGCTGTTCGTCAAAGAGAATACAGTTCACGGTAGATCTTCTTCCGACAGATATAATTGGTCTTACAACATATGATCCAAAAAAAGGTTTTGAGATAGTTAAGGGACCTATATTTGCAAATTTCATCATAGCAGATGAAATAAACAGAAGTCCCCCCAAAACACAATCAGCACTTTTAGAAGCTATGCAGGAGGGTCAGGTAACAATTGGAAAAGAGACATTCGAGTTGCCAAAACCTTTTTTTGTTATGGCTAATGAAAACCCTTTGGAAACTGAAGGAGTTTATTCCCTTCCTGAAGCTCAAGTGGACAGATTTATTTTCAAAATAGTATTTGGCTATCCCAAAGAAGAATATGAGGGCAGGATAATGGAGGATAATGTAACTTTTAAGAATTTTGAAGATCTGCCTATACGACCAATAGGTTCCCAAAAAAGATTGTTAGATATGCAGAAGATGACTCATAAAATCTATATTGATGAAAAAATAAAAAAATATATCCTAGACATAATATGGAGAACAAGAAAAAAAGATTTCAAATATGGTGAATACATAGAGCTTGGTGGGTCTCCAAGAGCGAGTATATTTCTTTTCCTAGCTTCAAAAGCAGAGGCCTTGTTAAGAGGCAGAAATTATGTAATACCTGCAGACGTTGATAATATAGCGCATGATGTGTTAAGACATAGGATAATTTTGTCATATCGTGCAAAGGCTGAAGGCATAGATACTGACAAGATTATAGATGAAATTCTTAGAATAGTCAAATCTCCTTAATTTTGCTTCAACCTATCGTTATAAAAATAAGAAAGTTTAAAAACTACTAGTCGCAGGAAAATTATGAATTTAATACGGGATCGCACAGACCTAGGTTTTTTAGCATTATTTGTTTCGGGAAGCATATTGTTAGGTCCAGTTGACCTAGGTAGAACAGCATTCAATTCATTTATTGGAGATAGTCAATTAATTAAAAACAGAGTCCTAGATTATTGTAGGGAAAATATCAGAAATATATCTCCTAGAGGAGAGAAGGACATGGAAATTGAAGCCCAATTAGCCTACCGTATAGGTTATAATCTGAAAAGAGGAGAAAAAATAGACTCCCAAAGGGTTAGCATGGTAGACTTATGGGACTTAGCAGAAGATCTTGCTCCAAACTACTATGATAGGTTTGTATGGATATCTTTTAAAGATGAATGACAATAAAGAAAATTAAAATTTGTCTATTTAACAAAGTATAAAAACAGATTTTCACTCGAATATAAATGGGTTCAAAAGAGGA
>CAZEOE010000013.1:11263-16530 GCA_964513665.1 Candidatus Woesearchaeota archaeon
TTAACAAAGTATAAAAACAGATTTTCACTCGAATATAAATGGGTTCAAAAGAGGAGATAAATGCAGATATACCAAAGAGCATAGCAGAATTTCAGTCGGTGATGAAAGAGTTTCTCTTGAAGAACAAGCTTTACAGGATTTTACTAAGAGGAAAGGGTCTTGAATTTGAGGCGTTCCGACATTATGTTCCTGGAGAAGATGACGCGACATTTATAGACTGGAAGGCAACTGCAAGAGCCAATGAGGTAATGGTAAAGCAATACAAGGATGAAAGAAATCTAAAGATAGTTTTTCTTATAGATGTAGGAGATAATATGGTATTCGGTTCAACGTCTAAACTAAAGTGTGAATATGCTGCAGAAGTCGTTTCAGCATTCGCTTATATGATTATTAATTCAGGAGACAAAGTTGGTTTTCTTTTCTTTAGCGACAAAGTAAAAAATTATATTCCTCCTGCAGCGGGAATAAATCATTTTAACAGGCTAATTTCTGAGCTTAAGAAAAATGAAAATTATGGTGGCTTCTCAGATTTAAGTGTTCCTCTAAATTTTGCCTTGGATTACATAAATAAAGGAGTTTCTTCAGTCATTTTAGTATCTGATTTTATTTCATTCAATCAAAGTCTCACCAAAGACCTTTCCCTAATTGGAAATAAATTTGAAACAGTGGCTATTATGGTAAGAGATCCTGTGGATGCTAGTTTGCCAAACATAAATGGGGAAGTGGTTATTCAAGATCCAAAATCAGGGCAACAACTTCTAATGAGCCCTAAAGTTGTGAATAGCGTATATGAAAAAATAGTTGCAGTTCAGGAGAAATTGTTTATAGACTCTTGTAGGAAAAGTGGAGTAGATCTTTTAAAACTCAAAACAAATGAAAAATTCATACCTTCTCTTTCAGCGTTCCTTAAAGGAAGAACCCAGGAGAGAAAAATAAAATGATTCTTGCATTTGACAGACCTACATACCTTCTCCTTCTCGTATTTGTACCTCTTATAATTCTGGTTCACTTCATAACCTTAAGGAAAAAGAGAACGAACGCGCTCATGTTTGCAAATTTCGAGGCGATTGCAAAAATAAAAGGTGTAGACTTATTATCTAAAAATATTTTTGTTCTTATAGCTACTATACTAGTTTTGTTTTGTCTGGTTTTTTCTCTAGCTGGCGCGAAAGTGATAAGAAGCACATATTCAAGCTCGTCCTCATTTGTAATTGCTATAGACACGTCTGAAAGCATGGAGGCTACAGACTTCTCTCCAACGCGTTTTGAGGGTGCTAAAAAAGCAGCCTTATCATTTGTGGATCTAACTCCTCCTGGAACAAAAATAGGAATTATCTCTTTTTCAGGAAATTCTTTTATTGAGCAAATACCCTCAGAAGAGAAATCAAAAGTTAAGTCTGCAATAAAAAACATACCGTTAAGTGAAATTGGTGGAACAGATATTGGGGAAGCAATTATCACAAGTTCAAACATTTTAGCCTCGGAACCGGCAAAATCTCTAATAATAATAAGCGACGGCAGAATAAATGTAGGAAATATACAAGAAGCGATAGACTATGCCATAGAAAAAGAAGTCATAATACATTCTATTGCAATAGGTAGCGAAGAAGGTGGGGAAACAAGTTATGGTCTCTCAAAAGTTGATCAGGATTCTCTTAAGGCAATTGCCTATAACACTGAAGGAGTTTTTTATCTTGTTCAGGATCAGGAAGAGCTTGAACAAGCCTTCTTTTCTATAATTGACTTAAAACTTAAGAACGTTTCTACGGATTTATCCGCTGAGCTTCTTGTCGTAGCTATACTGCTTTTTGTGATAGAGTATGTTCTGGTAAATACAAAATATAGAATTATTCCCTAAGGTTTAAATATGATCCAGTTTTTTTGTAAAAATGAATAAGAATATAAAATCTCTGGAAGAGGCGATAGTAAAAGTCGGCCTTAAGGTAGCAAAGCGAGGTGAGGGAGCTCTGTTTGTTATAGGTGATGTTGAGTATGAGGCGTTGGTTGAACAATCAGTTCCTCCTTTTGACATAATTTCCAATCCAAAATTATTAGAGTCATTGTCTATAATGGACGGCGCGGTAATAATAGATGAAAATGGTTTTATGAAAGCCTATGGTGTAATGGTCAAGTCAGAAAAAACATTAAAGAATTTTGGAACAAGACATAGTGCAGGGGTTAGCGCCTCCTTAAAAAAAGGAAATATATCTATTGTTGTTTCAGAAGAGGATAGAAAAATAAGAATTTTCAAAGAGGGCAAGATGATAATGCAATTAGATGCCCTTGAAAAGAATATAGAAAAATCAGTTTCGGAGGCAGTAAACATTCTTGAGTCAGTAGGAGCTGGAACTCTCGGCACCATTGGAACAACTCTTCTTGTTCCTGGTCTGGGAATCGCATTACTTCCAGGAGTTGTTATTTTCGGTTCAGCATATTATTTAGGAAAAATACTAAAGAAAAAATTCTGGTAAACGTTTATGGAAAATTTCTTCCTGAGCTTATTTTATTTTCAATCCTTTCCAAATCGTCAAAGGATCTAATTCTTCTATACTTGTCAGTTTCCTGGGAAGGATAACTTACAGCTTTTTTCTCTATTTTCTCACTAACATATGGCACAATCTCAATCTTTTTTGGATTTAGACTTTTTTCTATAAGGATCGTTTCAACTTTGCTCAAATCAGGAGATTGTCTGACATTTAGCACTTTATTTTCTTCGAGCATTTTTTCTATTTCATAATTTATCTCAGACTCTTCGAAACCGCTATGGAGAAGTTTTTGCTTAAGTATATTAAAACTAAAACCTCTTTTTTTGCCTTCTATGAGGTAGCTTCGCACTCTCGGGTCTCTTTCTGGAAGTTTATTTAAGGGAAGTATTTTTTCTTCTTCTCTTTTCTGAATCAGCCTATTCTCCTCTTCCTCAATTATCTTGGCCTCCCTAAGATTTCCAGAAGACTTCACAAGAAATTCAAACTTCATCATTAGAGATTTAATTGTAAACAAATCTACGGGCTCACCGCTAAAAAGTGCTTGTTCCAGAGTTTCAAAATAATCAAGTGCGGGCTTGTTTTTTCTTGTCCTAAAAAATTCGAGCATGTCAGAAAATTTTACGTTCGCATTGAGTCCAAATTTCTTACTTACATATTCTCTTGATAAAAACTCAAGGCGATCCATGAATTCCTTTGGTTTTTTCTGAAGATCCCTTAAGCTTTCTATCTTAACCTGGAATTCATTTATCTCTCCTTTTCTCGTACTGAGTTCTTTGTTTAGCTTTTTCTGTTTAACAGAGAGGAACAAGATAAAGGCAAGAAGCACAACAGCAACAAAAAGTAATATAAACCACTGACTGAATAATATAGTTATATCTAAAGGCATTCCGATATATACTTTGGATAATATAAAAAGGTTATGATAATAAAACTCAAAGGAAAAAGTGTGGGAATACCCTTGGTTAAAGCGGGAGGTATAAAGAAATTCACGGGCTTAATGTTTAGATCTAGAAACACATCTAGTCTTTTATTCGAATTTAAAAAAGAAGCAGGGATTCATTCATTCTTTGTCTTTTTTCCATTTCTCGCAGTATGGCTTAATGGTAAAAAGGAAGTGGTCGAGTTTTCAATAGTAAAACCATTTACTCCCTATGTGATCTCCAAAAAGAAACCGAATTACCTGATTGAAATTCCAGTAAATAAAAAAAATCAGCCCATTTTGGCGTTATTCGTCGGTAAAAAGAAAGATTTAAATACGCAGGCGCATAAATATGGAAATAAAAAGAGGCAAAAAGGAGGTTTAAAATGGGCAAAATAATTGTTAGAACCGTCGTAAAGAGAAAGCCTGGACATCTCTACTATGTAGATGGCCAAGGTAACGTTTGTGAAGCTGTAATGGCTCGCGGTGGCGGTAGAAAGAAAAAGAAGAAGAAGTAATTCTTCTAGGATTTTTATTTTTTTGATATTTATTTTTAAGATATAGTTAGTTTTTTATATGTCTGCGCTTTCAAGGCAGGATGATTATAGGTGTTGAGTCAACGGCGCACACTTTCGGGATAGGTATTGTAGACAATAAAAAGATACTTGCCAACGAGAGAGATATGTATATTACAGAAAGCGGGGGGATCGTGCCGATGGATAGTGCCAATCATCATCGTAAAGTTTCTCAATTAATATACAAAAACGCAATTGAAAAAGCGAAAATAGATGAAAGTAAGATAAAGGCGATAGCTTTATCCAATGCACCTGGTCTCGCTCCCTGTCTTTATGCTGGTCTTGAATTTGCAAAAAGTCTGGCCACAAGACTAAGAGTTCCAATTGTGCCTGTAAATCACTGCATAGCACATTTGGAAATAGGGCGAAGCGTTGGAGCAAAAGATCCTGTCCTGCTTTATGCGTCAGGAGCAAACACGCAAATAATCGCATATGCCTCTGGTAAATATAGAGTCTTCGGAGAAACTTTGGATATAGGTATAGGAAATTTCATAGATAAGTTTGCAAGATATCTTGGTCTTGGTTTTCCCGGAGGACCTAAAATAGAAAAAATAGCCTTAAATGGAAAATACATAGAGCTACCTTACTCTATAAAGGGAATGGATGTTTCTTTCTCAGGTCTTCAGACAAAACTAATGCAACTCCATAAAAAAGGAGAGAGTCAGGAAGACCTTGCATATTCTCTCCAAGAAACTGCGTTCGCGATGTTAGTAGAAGCAAGTGAGAGGGCTTTAGCACACACAGGAAAAAAAGAATTAGTTCTAGGTGGAGGTGTAGCGTGCAACTCAAGACTCCAGGAAATGTGCAAAATAATGTGTAAAGAAAGACTTGAAGAAACATCTTATTTCTGTCCGGAAAAACCCCTACTTGTGGACAACGGAGCGATGATTGCTTTCACAGGAGAAATAATGTTTAATTCCGGGATAAAGATAAATCCTGACAAGGTAGACATCTCTCCAAGGGAAAGAACAGACCAAGTCAATGTTTCGTGGAGATAAATCTTCATTCACCTATCTAAAAAATAAGCTACTCCTCTCGCCAAAGACTTGAACGAAACATTTATTGCAAGATGAGTATAATCTCCATCGATCGCATTGGAAATTCCATAAGTGAGATAGAAAGTTTCCGCAATGGCTTCGAGTGCAAACATCGTGCCAAATCTAACAGAATGCTCAATTGGTTTTTCCACAGGCATAGTAATATCCATCAATCTGTCTCCAAAACTTCCTCTTCCGTTATTCAGATTAATTGCAAGAAACGCATGAACTGCTCCGTCTAAACCGAAAG
>CAZEOE010000014.1:0-16512 GCA_964513665.1 Candidatus Woesearchaeota archaeon
AGCTTGCCGTCGAACTGCGCGTCAAGTCGCGCCGCCAGATTGCCGCCGAGCAGGGAGACGACCTGGACGACATCCTGCTGGAGATCGAGCAGGAGGAGGCGACCATGCGTTCGCTCGGCCTGGCGACCGTCACGCCGGCGCCGGGCAACTTCACCCAGGACCCGCCGCCGGCCAAGCCGGCGAAGAAAGACCCTGCGGCAGGAGATGCGTGAGAAAAACGCAACACCACGCGGCGAACACGCTGTGGTGTCATCGCGGGCATGGACACGACCGCCGAACTTGAAAAGCGCAAAGCGTTCCTCGCCGATCCGTCGCGCGAGCCGCAGACGCGCTCCTTCCTGATCAAGCGCGAAGCGATCAACGTCGACGCGCGTACCGTAGAACTGGCGTTCTCCTCGGAGGCGCCAGTCGAACGCTGGTGGGGCATCGAGATCCTCGATCACTCGCCGGCATCCGTTGACCTCAACCGCCTCCGCAATGCGGGCGCGGTGCTCATGGATCACGATCCTTGCGAGCAGGTCGGCGTTGTCGAGAACTGCCAAATCGAGGGCGACCGGGTAGGTCGCGCCGTCGTGCGCTTCGGGAGGAGCGCCGATGCCGAGGAGGTGTTCCAGGACATCGTCGACGGCATCCGCCAGCACGTGTCCGTCGGCTACCGCATCCACAAGGTCGAAGTGTCCGAGCCCGACTCCGCGCAGCCGACCTACCGCGCAACTCTCTGGGAACCGTATGAGATCAGCATCGTCTCGATCCCTGCGGATACCAGCGTCGGCGTAGGCCGCTCCGAATCCCTGAATCCGCCGGCTGCGCCCGTCGCGCCGCCGGCACCCCAAGTTTCCGTCACGAGGAATGCACCCATGACCGAACCCGTCATCGACCAGGCCGCCATCGAGAAGCGCGGCGAAGCCGCTGCCATGCAGCGCGTCAACGAGATCCTCGCCACCGGCCAGGCCTACGAGAAGCACGGCGGCATGGAAGTGGCCCGCGAGGCCATCACCGCCGGCCACGACCTGCGCTGGGTCAACGAGCAGATCATGAAGCGCATGGCCGCCGGCCAGGGATTCAGCCCGTCTGCGCCGGATGTCGGCATGAGCGGCAAGGAGATCAAGCGCTACTCCGTGGCCCGCGCCATCAACGCCATGGTGACCGGCGACTGGAAAGACGCCGGCCTCGAGCGCGAGGCCCACGAGACGCTGCTGAAGCGCGGCGTGGTCGCCGCCCGCGGCGGCGTGCTGGTGCCGTACGAGATCCAGAAGCGCGACATGACCACCGGCGCCAACGGCGGCGGCTACCTGGTCGAGACGGTGAACGACGCTGCCAGCTTCATCGAGCTGCTGCGCAACCGCACCGTCGTCGGTGAGCTCGGCGCGACGATCCTGTCGGGCCTGAAGGGCAACATCACGATCCCGAAGCAGACGGCCGCCGGCACGGCGTATTGGCTGTCGACTGAATCGACCTCGGCTACCGAGTCGAACCAGACGATCGGTCAGCTCGCGATGTCGCCGAAGACCGTCGGCGCCTACACCGAGTACAGCCGCCAGCTGATGCTGCAGTCGGCTCCGGCCATCGACATGCTGATCATGGACGACCTTGCGCGCGTCCTCGCGATTGCGGTCGATCTGGCGGCCCTCGAGGGCAACGGCTCCGGCGCGCCGGTCGGCATCGCGAACACCTCGGGCATCGGCTCCGTCACCGGCGGTTCGCTCGCGTGGGCCGACATCCTCGAGTTCCAGTCGGATGTCGCTGGCAGCAACGCGCTGGCCGCGAACTGCGCGTACGTCACCACCCCTGCCGTTGCGGCGCTGCTGGCCGAGCGCGTGAAGTTCTCCAGCACCGCCAGCCCGATCTGGGAAGGCAGCCTGCTCGACGGCAACGTCGGCGGCTTCCGCGGCGTGGCCACCAACCAGGTGACCGCGGCCACGATGATCTTCGGCGACTTCTCGCAGGTGATCCTTGCAGAGTGGGGCACCCTCGAACTCGCGGTGAATCCGGTGGCTGGCTTCGCGGCCGGCATCGTCGGCGTCCGCGCGTTCCAGACGGTCGACGTCGGCATCCGCTACGCGGGCGCCTTCAGCCGCGCGACCTCGATCACCTGATCGTAGGGTTTCGGGAAGGGGGCCTCCGGGCCCCCGCTTTTCCAGGCCCAAGAGGAATCAGGAATGCTGCAGCAACCGAAAGAGACCACCGTTCGCATCACTCGCCCGTTCTGCATGGGCGGCGAACCGGTGCCGGCAGACACCGTGCTGGTGCTGGAAACGCCGTTTGCGCTGGAACTGGTGGCGATGAACAAGGCGGTGCTCACGAAAGACGCCCCGCGCGCTCCGCAGCGCGAGACGTTGGCCCGCGCTCCGCGCAAGGCCCGCGCTCCGCAGACCGAGAAGCCGGGGCCTGATGCCGCCAACGAAACCACGCAGCCGCCGGAAGGCGCTGCCCAAGAGGAATGACGCCATGAGCGCATCCGATGTACGTTCTGTTTCCCCAGTGGTCATCCTGGCGCCGATTGACTGCGCCGATACCGCAGCGGCCACCTCCGGCTGGATCGATGTCCGCACCTACGAGGGCGACGTCGCCGTCATCCAGAGCGTCGGCGTCGTCACGGCCGGCACCATCGTCGGCAAGATCCGGCACGCCAGCGACGGAAGCGGCACCGGTGCCGCCGACCTGAGCGGCGCGACGTTCACCTCGGTGGGCACGTCGACCGACAACAGCGTGCAGAAGACGGTGTTCCGCGCGAGCGAGACAGCCGGCTACATCCAGTACGTCGGCACGATCACCACCGGCCCGGCGCTGGTTGGCGCCACGCTGCTGGCGCGCCGCGACACGGTGTGATGTGGCGTGGCCTTCACGGAGGACCTGACCCAGTTCTTCGATACCGATGACTTCGGTGTTGCCGCTACCTACAACGGCAGCACCACGGTCAACGGGATCTTCGACAACGGGTTCTCCGCGATTGGCTCGCAGCCGGGCATCGAGGGATCGCTGCCGTCGTTCACCTGCCGCGCCTCTGACGTCTCTGGCGTCGTGCACGGGCACACGCTGGTGATCAGCGGCACCACCTACAACATCGTCGGCGTTCACCCGGACGGGACGGGCGTCATGGTGTTGGCGCTGGCGGAGTCGAGCTGATGGCAGACCACCGCGCCGAGCAGATCGTCGGGGCCGTGATCACGAAGGTGACCGGCCTGACCACGACGGGCTCCCGCGTCTTCCGCAGCCGCACTGCCGACCTGCAGGACAGCGAGGTCCCGGGGCTGGTTGTCGCGCTGGGCCCGGATCAGCCGCGCAGCGATGGCGGCTCATCCTCCTGGCGTTACATCGACGGCGACCTCACGGTTTTCGTCGAGGCGCTGGTCAAGGAAACCACCGACACGCTGGCCGAGCAGAAGCTCAACCTGATCCGCAAGGAAGTGACGATTGCGCTGCAGGCCGACGTGACCCAGGGCCTGTCGTTCGTCCTCAACACCACCGAAGGCTCGGCGGTCCCTGACCTCGAGCGAGCAGACAAGGTCCGCGGCTCGATGCGGATGGAGTTCACGTTCCACTACCGCCGGTCGCGAACCGACCCGAGCGCGTAACCAGAGGGCATCGTCATGCTGAAGACCCGTCACGTACTGCTTGCCAAGGTAGAGACCTCGTATAACTCCGAGGCGTCTCCTACCGCCGGCAGCAATGCCATCCTCGTTGAGAATCTGCAGTGGTATTTCGAGGGCGCCAGGCGCGCCGAGCGAAATGCGCTGACGACCAAGTTTGCCCCGCTGAAAAGCCTGTATGCAGGATCGCTGATTGGGCTGAGCTTCGACGTGGAGATCAAGGGTTCCGGCTCGGCTGGCACGGCACCTGAACTGGCTCCTCTGCTTCTCGGGTGCGGCATGTCGGAAACTGTCGTTGCGGCAACCAGTGTTGCCTATGCTCCCGACAATGACCCGAGCAACCATGAATCCTTGACGATGTACCTCTACGAGGACGGGATTCGCTACAAGATCATTGGAGCGCGTGGCTCGTTTTCGATGAGCCTGCAGACCGCACAAGCCGGAAAGCTGTCGTTCAAGTTCGTCGGGCATCTTTTGCCGAATACCGCAGACACGGCGCTTGCGTCTCCGACGCTGTCATCGGTAGTGCCTCCTGTGATCAAGAGCGTCGTCTTCGAGGTCGATTCTTACGAGGCAATCGTCTCGAAGCTCGAGGTAGACCCTGGCATTACCGTAGCAACGCCGGACAACATGGCGTCGGATGATGGCTACGGTGAGATCCGCATCACCGCAATGGCCCCGACGTTTTCGATCGATCCCGAGGCGACTGTGCTCGCGACGTATAACTGGCTTACCAAATGGCAAAGCAGTGCGTCGTATCTGATGCAGACGGGCGTGATCGGTACCTCTGCCGGTAACCGCTACAAGTTCGAAGCGCCTGCGGCGGTATATACCGAACTCGGCACTGGCGATCGCGATGGGATTCTGACGCGCGAGATCAAGGGAATGCTGACGGATACGTCTGGCGCGGCGTTCATGAAACTGACCTTCACCTGAGGATCGCATATGGCGCTGCGCGCTGCTTCACCGCTTGCCCCGTTCTGGTACGAGCCGGACGGCGAAACCGGCGAGCCGTGCGGGACCCGTTTCCTGCTCTGTGGCCTGAAGGCCATGGACCTCGCCGACGTCAACGCGCTGGCCGTTCAGGACGCCGGCGGGACCGTGAAATTCCCGGCCGCGGCGATCCGCGCTGCGTTGCGCAGTGGTCTCCGTGGTTGGGAAAACCTGCTCGGCGACAACGACCAGCCGGTTGAGTTCGGCAAGTCGATGGACGCCAACCTCGATCGCCTGCCGTTTGTGCTGCTGTCGGAGCTCTTCGGCAAGGTGCTCGAGGCCTCCGCGCTGGGGAGCGAGCAGGCAAAAAACTGACCATCGCGGTCGTGGTGGCGCACGACCGCGACAAGTTCAACTGCCAGGCGTGCCGGTTCCACCGGCACTGTGACGAGAGCAACCCGGCGCCGTACCCCATGTTCGCGCTGCCGGAGATCGGCCTGGAGAGCAATACCTGCCTCCTGCCGATGGTGACGCCCGGGTCGCGCGAGCTGCTCAGGCTGTACGGGCACTACAAGAACGGCCTGCTGCCGTTCGGTGGCGGGATCTTCGATCAGCCGGCGCTGTACGACGAGGCCATGGCCTACATCGATGCGCAGGTGACGAGGCTGAAGCAGGAGGGGTGACATGCAAGCCGGTCGTGCCGAATACGTCCTCTCCGCCCAGGACCAGACTGCCGCCGCGTTCGCGAAGGTGAACGCCAACCTCGACCGCCTGTCCGCCAATGCCGCCGACACCGGCAAGAAGATGGAGAAGGGGCTGAAGGTTGGTCTTGCCCTGTTCCTCGGCACCGAACTGATGGGCGCCCTGCGGAAGCTGGGCGGCGAGATGTTCAACATCGCCAACGCCACCAGCAAGATCGACGCCGGCAAGCTGCAGGCGATGCACCAGTCGCTGGACAAGGCCGGGCAGTCCTTCAAGTCGATGGCCTCGATGATCGGCGCGCAGCTGGCGCCCTACATCCAGATGGCCGCCGATATGTTCGTCAAGGCAATGGGAGACGGGGAGGGCTTCCGGCGCGTGATGCACGCGGCCTTCGTCGGGCTTGTCCGCGCCGTCGGGATCTTCGCGGATGCGTGGCGCGGCATCGAGGTGATCTGGGCCGGCCTGAAGATGGCCTTCACCGGCCTGCGCCTGTTCATCGTCGAGGGGCTGGCGTCGATCGACAAGATCATCGTCGATGTCGCAAACAAGCTGCCGGGTGTGCACCTCAAATACTCCGAGGGCCTGCGCGGCGCGGCCGACTCCGCGCGTGTGCAGTTCGAGAAGACCCGCAAGGACTTCGACACAATCATCATGAAGCCGCTGCCGTCGGCCGGCATGTTGGAGGCGGTGAAGAAGATCGACGCCGCGGCGGCCAAGCAGGGCGAGGTTCTGGCCAACGCGCAGGCAAAGCAGGTCGCTGCAAACCAGAAGGAACTGGAAACCGTCGAAGCTCACAAGGTCGAGATGGGCGCCGTGCGCATGACGTGGAACGAGAAGGAGGCCGAGGAGGAGGACGCGCGCCGCGAGCGCGAGTATCAGGCCCAGCTGAAGGAGTACGGCCAGTTCGCCTGGATGGTTCAGGCAAAGGCAAGTCTTGAGCAGAAGTCGATGAAGAGCCGCATCGCCGGCGTGTCGACCTTGCTCGGTCAGGCGGCCAACCTGATGCAATCGGACAAGAAAAAGGAATTCGAGTTCGGCAAGAAGGCGGCCATCGCCAACGCGCTGATCGGAATGGGCGAGGGCATCGGCAAGGCCTGGGGCCTTCCTTTCCCGCTGAACGTTGCGGCTGCGGCTCTCGTTGCCGCGAACGCGAAGGTGAACATCCGCCAGCTGCGTGCCCAGCAATTTAATGGCGGCGGTGCGGCAAACGTCGGCGCCAGCGCGTCGATGCCGGTCGACGCAACCGGGCTGCCGAGCGGGGGAATGCCGTCTGGTGCCATACCGGAGGCCCCGACGCTCCCGCAGGCCTCCAACTCTGGCGGCCCGCAGCGCAATGTGGTTTTCCAGATTGAAAACGGCAACCCGCTCATCGAGCTCTGGGTCCGCGAAAACCTCGCCCCGGCCATGCGCACCGCATTTGGCGACGGCGTTCAGTTCATGACGGCCTGACTATGGCGACCGACTATCCGAAGTGCCTCTACGAAAACCGCCTCGACGACGGCACCCCGGCGGCGTCGACCACCGCGGCCGGCTACAGCGTGCTCAACCTGCGCGACTGGCGCGCCTACACCTGGTGGAAACCCACAGCGCTGCCGGCGACCGTTACCGTCGACTGCGGCTCGGCGAAAGCCGCCGACTACTGGGCGGTGTACGGCCATGATCTTGGGACTCAAGGCTGCACCATCGAACTGCGCGGCAGCACCGACAACTTCGCCACATCGAACGTGCTCGTCGACACGGTGACGCCCAGCACCGATGCGTCATTCGTTCGCCACTTCGTCTCGGTCAGCTACCGCTACTGGCGACTGCGCATCACCGGTGCGGCGACCATGCCGAGCCTCGCGATCGCCTCCGTGGGCGTGGCGATGGACATCCCGGCCTACCTGTCGGAGGGCTTTGATCCGCTCGGCCGTACGCCCCAGGGCGCGCTTAACCGCAGCGAGCTCGGACACGCACTCGGCCGCACGGTGGAGTGGGAGGAGTGGGAGCAGACGCTGAACTTCAGCACGCTGACCTGGTCGTGGGCGCGCACGACGTGGGAGGCAGCGTGGGAGGCGCACCTGCGTGACGACCCGTTCATCTTCCAGTGGGACCCCAGCGGCCACGCCGCCGAGGTGTATCTCGTCGCGGTCGATGGCGGGTTCCATACGCCGCACAAGGCCGGCAGCTACTGTGACCTGACGTTCAAGGTCACCGCGGTGGTGCCGTGAGCGACTTCTCACGCATCCCGGTCTATCAGCTCGAGGTCGATCTGCCGTGGTGCGGCAACACCTACGGCGTCGCGCCGTGCACGGCCGTCGGCGCCGCCGGCACGGAGTGCTACAACACCTACCGCACCTGCCAGGACAAGACCAACTTCACCGACACCATCAAGACGGTGTCGTTCTGCAGCACGGGCGCGCCGGTCCCGGCGGGCAAGAACGTCCGGCCGTACATCGAGAAGGGCGGCGTGAGTCTGGCCGCGACCGAGATCGACCCGCGCGCCGGCCTGGCGCCGCGCGCCAGCGCCACGATCAACCTCGTCGACGAGCCGTGCCCCGACCACGACCTCGATCCGTACCACGCCACCCGGGCAACTGCCGCTACCGGCACCTACTGGGGCCGCTTGCTGGCCCGGTTCCACAACCTGTCAAATCGGCCTGCCCGCATCAAGCGCGCGTACTTCACCGACGGCTGGGACGACGCGGAGTTTGTCACCGAGGCCTACCTGCTGGAGACCGTGCGCGGGCCGAGCTCGAAGCAGAAGGTCGTCATCACCCTGAAGGACCCGATCAAGCTGGCAGACCGGATGAAGCTGCCGGCGCCAACGGCCGGCAAGCTGGCGGCCGCGTTCGGCACGAACGACCTGTCGCTCACGCTCGGCACCGGCGAGGGCGCGCTCTACGACGCCACCGGCTACATCCGCGTAAAGGACCAGATCATCCGCTACACCAGCAACGTCGGCGACGTGCTGAGCTGGCCGGACTCTACCTACCGGTCCCAGTTCGGGACGACGGCCGCCACTGGCGACATCGGCGACGTCGTGCAGCAGTGCCTGGTCTACGTCGACCAGCCGTTCGCGGACGTGGTGCGCAACATCTGCAACCTGTCCGGCATTGCCGACGGCAACATCGACGTCACCGGCATCGAGGCCGAGGACGACACGTGGCTTGGCCTGCGCTATCACGTGACCGCCTGCCTGCATGAGCCGGAGTCGGCCTCCACCTACCTGACCGAACTGGCCCAGCAGACCGGTGGCGTGATCTGGTGGGACCCGGTTGCCGCGAAGGTGAAGTACCGGTTCATCGGCCCGCAGTCCCCGGCCGCGCTCACCGGCGCCACGCTCGACGACGAGGCCAACCTGGTGCTCGGCTCGGTCGACGTCGCCCCCCTCGATGGGCTGCGCCTCACCCGCGCCTATCTCGGCTTCAACCTGGTGACGGCCACGTCGAACGTCACCGAGGGGAAGAACTACCTCGGGGGCCGCGGCTACATCGACTCCGGGGCAGAGAGCGACCTCGAGTACGGGGACGTCCGCTCGGACGTCATGTACTCGCGCTGGTTCACCACCGGCAGCGAGTCTGGCGCAACCGCCTTCGTGAAGCGCCGGGTCGGCCAGTACCGCGACGCGCCGAAGAACATCACGTGCAAGGTGGACGCCAAGGACGCCGACATCGAGATCGGCGACCTCTACGACGTCACCACTGCCAAGCTCGTCGATGCCACCGGTGCCGCGACCCCCGTGCGCTGCCTGGTCGTGAAACGCAAGGACAACGGCCGGGGTCTGGACATCACGCTGCGCACCACGAACTTCGGGCGCCGGTATGGCTTCATCGCGCCGAACGGCACCGGCGACTACCCGAACAACGACGGCTACGCCTGCGCCTGCCTCAATACCGGCGTGTTCTCGGACGGATCGTCCGGCTACCTCATCATCTGACGGTGAGAAAAACGCAACGCCTGGCGGCATGACGCGCAGTCCACAATCGCCGCATGACGACGATTGCCATCCCGCCGACCGTCTACGTCCCGTGCCCGGCCATTTCCTTCAAGAATCGCCGCGCGGATCGCTGCACGTCGTGCGATCACTTCCACGGCATCGTCGACACGATGCCGAAGGCTCCGGCAGATGCTGAGCCGTTCGAGCGTCGTTTCCGCATCGGCTGCGCGCACATTGTCGCGCGCCGCTGCATCGCCATCGAGGTTGAACCGTAATGCCGGCGCCGAGCGTGAGCTGGACCGTCATCCCGGACGGGGACATCGACCCAGAGTCGCCGATCACCACCGGCCTCATGACCGCGATCCGCGACAACGCGCAGTACCTGTACGAATGGCTCGGCGACAGCTACACGCCGGCCGTTGACCACAACCACGACGGCGTCAACTCGGTCCTTCTTTCCGGGAATATTTTCGGGGGGATCTACGCATGGGACAACTTTGTCTGAGGTAGGCAATGGCAACCGCACCGCAGTTCGTCTCCACCCCCAACGCCGGAACGCCAGCCACGCTGACGGCGGCAAATACGGCTCTCGACGGCACGGGCGCCACTGGCCGCGCCCTCGTATTTACGGCGGGATCAAGCGGATCGCTTCTGCCGGCGCTGCGCGTCATGCACCTGGGCACAAACGATGCCACGCTGATCCGCGTGTTCCGTAACAACGGCAGCGATCCCGAGGTTGCTGGGAACAACGCACTGATCTACGAGAAGGCCATCGCCTCCAACACGGTGAGCCATACGGCGGTGTCGACGCCGTACGACTGCCCGCTCAACCTCACGCTGGAGGGAGGCGCAAACCCGGAGCGCATCTACGTCACCCTCGCCACCGCTGTGGCTGCCGGTGTTCGGATCACGCCGATCAATGGCGGAGACTACTGACGATGAACAATGGGCTGTTTGGCTTCCCGGGCCCGCTGGTAGCGCTGATCGGCGCCGGAATTGACGTAAAGACCAGCGGATCTGGGGCATGGATCGTGCCGAACGGCGTCACCGAATGGTGGGAGGTTGTCGGTGGCGGCGGTGGTGGCGGTACGGCTGGTGGTGATTCGACGACCAGGTATGACAGCACGACGGTGACGGGCGGCGGCGGCACGACTGGAACAACTGGCGGGACCGCGACCAACGGTGATGTAAACATCGACGGATTTCCTGGGCAGAACAGCCAGGCAATCGTTGACGCCCACTATTTCGAGTGCGCCCAGGGCGGTGACGGCCCGCTCGGGCTTGGCACCGGCGGGAAGTATTTCGACGCCTACAACGGCTTTTATCCAGGCGGAAATGTTTCAGCGTCCGGGTACTGCTCCGGGCGTTCCAGGTGCGGCGGTGGCGCGGTAGCCATCAAGCGAAGAACGCGCAAGATCGGGCAGGACTCCGTCGCATATCAGGTTGGCGCTGCCGGGACGAACGCAGGCGGCGGGATCATCATTTTTATCTATCGAACGCCGACTCACACGGCGTGAGGGTGACAACATGGCACGTCATGAGGTAGTCCTGCTTGATAACGCGAGCGCCACCGGGGCCTGGAAGGTTTGGCCCGGCGGCGATGGCCGCGTCGACGTGTGCGGCACCATCGGCGGCGCGACGCTGACTCTGCAGGTGAAGGGCGTAGACGGCACGACCGCGCACACGGTCGGCACCGACACCACGTTCACCGCCACTGGCTCCAACGGCTTCAAGCTCGAGGCAGGCTGCGAGATCCGCATGGACGTGAGCGGCGGATCGCCCTCGGCCCTGTACGTCAGCGCCTACCGGATCTGACGCCATGCCCTCGCGCAAGCTGACGCGGCTGCTGACGACTCCGCTGTCACGGCCGCTGGTGCCGGCGGTTGAGTATCGGGCGTCGGCATCGACTCCATTCGATCCCGTGTCGATGTTTGCCGGAGGAAAGAACGGCTGGTTGCTCGACGGTCTTCCAGGAAAGTCCAGCGTACTCGTAGCCGACGGCGGGGCGGAGTGTGTAGACCTCGATCCGATGGGCTACTTCAGCGACCTGAGCGGGAACGGCAACCATATCGTGCAGGCGACCAGCGGCGTGAAGCCCGTGTGTCGGATAGACAACGGCATCCGCAGCATCAAGATTACGTCCGGTAAGGCAATCGAGACGACACTGGCTGCCCCGATGCCTGCCACTCGGACGGAAGTATTTGTGTTATTCCGCGCCGTCTCCGGGTCAAACGAGGCATATGGACCGTACACGCACTCGACGACGTTCGACGCGACGATGTTTCGTTTTTTGCGAGTCGAGGTTCTCGATGGGAACGTCAATGAGGGGTCTATGTCGTGCGGTTACACGGCCCCGAAAATATACGTCAAGAAGAAGATTACGTCCGGCGGCGGAGCGGGGCTGTTCCTCTGGGAATACTCGATGGCTGGCGCGGTGCTCAACTCTGCGACGCTCGGCTATACATCAACTGACCTGCAGACGGATCTCGGGATCGGGTTCAACGGATATGCCGTACCGGATTTCTGGATTCCGTTTTCGTTGGGGATCGAGGGCGACGTAGACGTGACCGCGCTGATCGCGTATCTCGTCGCCGGCTTCGGCGCATGGAGTTCGTCGTGACTACCTATCTCTTCGCCGCAAATGTCGTCTGTCTGGAGTCGTGCCTCGCCATCGGGAACGCGCTGGCTGCGGCCATTGACCCCGACACCGGCGGGGCGCAGACGTTCGACAAGGGCCTTCGGTGCTATCCCGCTGGCACGACGTTTACCGGTATCGGCCCCAGTCGCGTGGCCAGTGCATCCCCTACGGCTCGCGCCTCGTTCCCGCTTCTGACCGCTGATGGATACGCCAAGGTCGCAGAGTTCGCCGGCCCAGGCCCGTACACCGCTCTCAACGCCATTGGCATCACTGACGAAATGATCGCGGCGGCCAAGGCCATTCCGCCCGGCGAGAGCGTTCCGGCGATCCGACTCGAAGTCGGCCCGCGCGCAGAGATCGAGCCGCACGGCATCGCGTTCGTCCAGTCGCTCGGCTACGTGGTGTAAGGAGAGATCCATGACGGAGCCAGCAACCTCGACCGCCAACGCTGTCGGAGCGTCCATCACGGGCGGCGCGGTCGTCCTGTTTGGCCCGGCATTCGGGCCCTGGGCGTCCATCCTGTTCGCCGCCGTCATCGGCTCTCTCTGGTCCGTCGGCGTGGCTGACACCGGTGACCGCCTGCACGCAGCCATGCTGCTCGCGCGCAACGTCCTGACGGCCTGCGTACTCACCGGTGCGGCCGGATATGCCGCCATGCAGTACACCACCATGCCGACCGAATACCTGCTCCCGGCCTGCGCGTTCGCCCTTGCGGCATGGTTTGACCAGTTGCGCGCCTCGATCGTGGAGCTGATCAAGCAGCGGCTCGGAGGCCAGCGCGAATGACCTACCTCGTCACCATCGTCACGCTGATCGCCATGTCGGCGGCGGCGGTTGTGTTCTGGTGCTCGTTCTGCCGCCTCAGCAAGTCTAGCGGGCGCGTGCGGACATCGGTCAGGGCCGGCATCTGGATTCTGGCAAGCACATCGTTCCTGGCCGCCGTCATGCCCCTGCTTGGCTGGTGGACGCCTGACCCGCTGACCGCAGCGCTGCTTGTCGGCGTGGCGATCCATCAGGCCTCCACCTCGGTCACATGGCGGCATGGCGTGCCGGTCATGTACCTGCGGGGGCTGAGGTGATCAACAGCCGCGAACTTTCCTACCTGCACCCGCGCGTGCAGGACATGGCTCGCGAGTTCATGGCGAAATGCCGCGCAGCCGGCATCGAGCTATTGATCACAAGCACCTACCGTGATGCCGAGTCGCAGGACGCGCTCTATGCCCAGGGGCGCACGTCGCCGGGCCGCATCGTCACCAACGCCCGTGCCGGGCAGTCGTGGCACAACTACGGGCTGGCGTTCGACGTGGTACCGCTGCGCGCCGGCAAGCCGGTGTGGGGCACGACCGGGGCAGATCTCGGAATCTGGAAGCAGGTCGGTGCGCTCGGCAAGGCGTGCGGTCTTGAGTGGGCAGGCGAGTGGGTTCGCTTCCGCGAGTACCCGCATTTCCAGTGGGCCGGCGGCCTGACGCTGGCCGACCTGCAGGCCGGTAAGCGGCCGCCGGGCGATGTGGCGTGAGCCTGTTCGCCTACCGCGCGCTGGCGCTGCTGCTCGTGGTGGCGGCGCTGTTCGCGTCAGGCTGGTGGTCAGGATCGTCGCACACGGAGCGCAAGTGGCAGGCCCGCATCGATGCACAGGAACGCGCGGCGCTCGAACTGGCGCAGCGGCAGGCGCGGCGAATCGCGGAGATCGACACGGGCGGCATGGCCAAACTTACGGAGGCACGGCATGAGATCGACCGTCTGCGCGCTGACGTTGCTGCTGGCGCTGCCAGGCTGCGCGTCGCGGCCCGTTGTCCAGTGCGGCCTGCCATCGGTGCCGGCGTGGGTGATGGAGCGCCCCGAGGATCTGCAGGCGCTGCTGGATCAACTGGTGACGCCCACCTCGACGCCACTGCCGAGCCGGCCTACTTCGCGCTGAGAAACGGAATTGCCAGGCAGCATGAACAACTCGCCGCCTGCCAGTCGATCCTGACTGCATATCGTGCGGAGTGAGCCGGCGATGGTCGATCCTGCTGACCCTGCTTGCCGTGGCCGCGGTGGCCGTTGCCATCGCATTCTCAGTTCCGCCGGTCGCCTGCTGCTGATCGTTGCATCTGGCACCGCGCTGGTGCTGTGCGGCCTCGCGCTCGGCTTCGGACTGGCTGTCGTAGCGCTGACGGTCAGGCTGCAGGACTGGCTCGACGGCGCGTAATTCGGCCCCGGCTCAGTGCAGAAATATGAGACACATCCCGGAATATGAGACAGCGGCCTTGGCGTCTCGCCGCGCCCTCGGTCAAGACTCCCTTGTTGATGTAGGACCGGACAGCGTACTCGGTGCGGCCCGTCAGCTCACAGTACCGGTCGACGGTTACGAGCATCAGCCTTCGCCTCCAGTCGTCAAGGAATCCTTTACTACTGGCGTTGCCCACGGATCGACGAGCATCAGCCCGCAGGCGCTGCACAGGTTCTCGGCGTGCTCCAGGTCGTCGTGGATGACGTTGCAGGTGCAGACGTGCTCCGGCTCGTCGTCCTCGTACCACAGGTCAATGTCGTCTGGCTGATCCGCTGGCTGGAACTCACCGAGCGGAGGCGAGTAGTCGCTGTGCTCGTTCATTCCGGCACCTCCACCTCGTCGCCGAGTTTCGACGCCACGAAGGCGCGCATTGCGCTCAGTTGCCGGTTGGCGTCATCCAACAGCGCCTTCGTCACATCATGACCGGCGTCATTTTCCGGCAGTGATCCTGCGAATGTGCGTTCCGTCACCATAATTCCCCCTGTATAGGTAAAACGTGCTGTACCTGTTGCGGCTGTTTGCGCCGCGTAGGCCACGTCATGAAATGGCGTTTCCAGGCAGCGGGCGGCCTAGTTGGCGCAGCCTGTTACGCACTCTCTGCACGGTTTTAATGGCTTGTTTGTATTCAGCGTTCAGCGACACCACTTCGCAATCAGCGCAGTAATCAGTAAACAGGACACCGTGCCCGCAGCCTTTCAGTTGCCGAACCAGTGGGTGGTTTGGGTCATGTTCGCGCATAGATATTCCTCGTTAATTGTGTGCCTCGCATTCGCGAGAAGTAGCCGCAGACGGCCATGATGGCGCGGCCTTCAAGCCATGCGTGTTCAAAGTCGCGCCGCGCCGACTCTGAGTTATGCAGTTCGTCCTCCAGCAACTCGGCGGATCGGACGGCATGATCGCGTTCTGCTTTTGTGGCGGACAACGACAACGCCAACTGATCTCGCTCGCGCTCCAGTTCCGCGGCGCGGGCGCGGAGTTCGTCACGCTCCTCCCTTACGCACTGAGTGCATATCCCGTAGTAACCGTGTTCGCATGGGTAGCCTCCTGTTTTCATCACTCGTTCTCCTTCAAAGGTTGCGGGCGGACGATCAGCGGAACAATGTCGTGAAGCGGGGCAGCACCAGACCGCAACCAGTGCCTGTATGAGTTCGCGGTGTCGTAGTCCTTATGGGCGACCCCACCGCACAGCCATGCACTGATAGGGACAGCCATCACCCTGTCATGCCGCGCCTTGTACCTGTTTCGCTCAGCCGTCAGCCGCTCGACCTCAGCGATCAGCCAGTCAACGTCAGTCGTGCTTAGTCCAGCCACGCCATAGTCCTGCGCGCGGAGGTGTTTGATGTGTTCAAGGTTGCTCATGCGACCACCAGTTTCCTGTTTTCCGTTTTGACCAAGCCGCGATAGATCAGCGCCGCTACCACGTTGCCGACCTCTGCCGGATCTCGACCGTTTAGCGCCATCACCAGCCGGTGCCGCGTGTTGATGCCTCGGCGGATCATGGCGAGTACGTCGTCCTCTAGGCTCATGCAAACAACTCCCCCTGTTTCGGCTTATCCGTGGCAAATAGGTCTGGTGTGTTGGACTTAACAAAGACAAGAAATAAGGTCTGATTCAGAGTCAATCCGAGCACGCGCCATCGCTGCGTATTCATGGTTCAGTTCGCATAGAACGGCTCTGCGGCCGTGTCGCTGTGCTACTAGCCCGGTCGTTCCGGCACCACCGAACGGGTCGAGCACGGTGCCGCCGGCAGGACATCCAGCGAGGATGCACGGCTCTATCAGGTCAGGCGGAAAGGTGGCGAAGTGCGCGCCCTTGAAGGGCTTGGTCGTGACCGTCCAGACGGAGCGTCGGTTTCGGGTTTCTTGCGGCTCTCGGCGCGAAAGACCGCCGTTACCGTTCGTGGACTTCTCGTCAGGGTGCAGCGCAGGGCCGCGCATCCTGTCGCAAACGGCAGGTTCCTCAATCGACTTCGCATCGAAGTAATACTTCTGCGACTTCGACAGCAGGAAGATGTACTCGTGGGCCTTCGTGCAGCGGTCGCGCACGCTCTCCGGCATCGGGTTCGGCTTGTGCCAGATGATGTCCTGGCGCAGATACCAACCGGCGGCCTGTAGCGCGAAGGCAACGCGCCACGGGATGCCGATCAGGTCTTTCGCCTTCAAGCCAGGCGGGATGTCCGCACACTTGGCGTCACCGTAGTTCTCACCGTACCACTCGCGGTTCTTCCCGCCGGGGCCACTGCCGCCTTTCGCAGCGGGGCGTGCGTAACTGTCACCCAAGTTCAGCCACAGCGTCCCGTCATCGCGCAGCACGCGGCGGACCTCGCGGAACACAGCAAGCAGTGCTGCCACGAATTTGTCAGGGGTTGGCTCCAGCCCGATCTGTCCGTCGTGGCCATAGTCACGCAGGCCGAAATAAGGCGGACTGGTGACGCAGCAGTGAACCGACCTGTCAGGCA
>CAZEOE010000015.1:0-2693 GCA_964513665.1 Candidatus Woesearchaeota archaeon
TTTTCATTTTATCATAACCTCGGTATATTATCTAACATCTAACAAATTATAATCTCTCTCGATAGAAAGATTTATAATGTTGATATAATTCAAACAATCGTTTACAATATGAAAACAATAATGAAACCTGCCGTTTGGAAGATATTAAAGTTATTTTATACCAATCGCAATTCTCCATTGCATCTACGTGAAATTGCGAGAAGAACTAATATGAATGAAAGTAGCATATCCAGACATCTAAATAATCTTGTTAAACAAGACATTCTAAAGACAACAAAAGACGCAAATCTTAGAAAATTTAGTGTTCATAAAAGACAAACAACTAAAATTTTTCCTTTGTTTGACGAAGAAAAATTAGAGAGTCTACCTTTGTTAAGAAAGGATGCTATAAAGATATACATTAAAAAACTTGAGAAAAAACCTTTGCTAGTGATTGTATTTGGGTCAACAGCGAAAGAGACCTTTAATAATGACTCTGATATAGATATCTTGCAAGTAAATCCTAATGAAAATAAAGATAAAGAAGCTAAAAAATACGCCGAAGCGCAAACAGGCTTAAAATTGCAAATATTTAATTTAACAGAGGACCAGTTTAAAAAAGAATTAAAAATAAAAGAGGATTACGTTATTCAATCTGCATTAACATCTGGTTTTCCGGTATTTAATGCTAAATATTATTATGAGGTTATGTTAGATGAATGAAAAACAACTCGAAGAAATCTTGAATAAAAAAGAAGAACTCGAAAAAAGAATTACAAATTACCTAAAACAAAAAACTCTTGTAAAACAAAATATAGATAACAAAGAAATTAACGGACACATTGCAAAAGCCGAACATAACGCAAAATTTGTAAATGACACCTTAGAAGATGGTTATTCCGATTGGGCTATTGTAGGATGTTATTATTCTGCTTACCACATAGCTCTCGCATTAATACTTAAAAAAGGATTTTCTTCAAAAAACCACGATGCTACTTTATGTGTCCTAATAAAAGAATATTTCAACAAAGAACTCTCTGGTTCGGATATAGAACTATTAAATAGGATTTATCTTGACAATGAAGATATTCTCTTTTATGTAAAGACAAAGGAAGAAAGAGAAAAAGCCTCGTATTCAAGTCAAATAACATTTGACAAAGAGAATGTTAAAGATTTGCGTTCTAAAACACTAGAGTTTGTAAGAAAGGCTCAAAACATCCTATCCATATTATAAATCAAGAGAAACAATTGTTCCCAGCTTTTATCTTTTTATAGTTTTCATTGTTTATCAAAAAGTCTTTGTTTTGCGTTAGACTTTTGGATGCACAAGCAATCTTGACATAAAACTTATAATGTCTAATTTAATTTTATTATCTTAAAAGTTATAAGAATTATTAATAATCAACTAAATCAATTCTCAACTGGGCTATACCCTATATACTCGCCAACACAAGCAGAATATTCCTGCTCTTTAAACATATTAGCCAGTCTGCAAAGAACCCTATAAAACAAGCCCTTAGCCCTTCCAGCTTCTTTTATAGCCTCACCGATATCAACACACTCCCCATTAGAACATAAGTTAGAAGCACACTCGTAACTATTCTGACATGTAGGCCACTCCCCCTCAGAACCACCTTTAACTTTCTGCTCCTTCACTCTTCCATCTATATCGCAATAAGCATTTAGCTTATAACTCTGAGGCACATTATATTCTTTCAAAACATCAATATAATTATTTTTGTTTTCCAAACCCTCAAAATAAACATCCTTAACTGACAAGTCGAACTCTCTTATCTCGTCATCCCAATTTGGCAAAAAGACTGTGACCTTTTCACCCTCAACCAAAACATACTCTGAGATAACAGTCCCATCTTGATTATAAAATTTCATTATAGCTTTTTCATCAGAAACAACCTGTAAAGAAAATTCCCCATCATCAATCTCCTTTATCCTCTCTTCCTTGCTCTCAAAAGAAGAACCGCTAATTTCCTGACTAAATCTTATTCCATATGGAACACATTTATCAACTTTATAACCTGTCCACGTAGGAACATAACATCCTGAACACATTCCAGGAGTGCACGAAACCTCAGTCCTTGTCTCACCTCCACAACTAGAATCAACACATAATCTCGTCTTAAATCCATGCTCAGGACATATCACAGGCTCATTCCTACAAGACCAGCTAGGTACACACTCATTCCCTCTATCATCAAGAGGAAGTCTGACATCTGAGCTACATAAAAGCAAAGCATTCCCAAGCTGATAATCAAAAGGATAATCCAAACTGAAATCCGAATAACCAGTCCATTCAAATTCATTATCGCGTAGACTATCCAACACCTTAAATGTATCCCTCTCAATAAACGTTCTTATCTCCTCATCGCTAAGATATCTTCCTGTATAAAATCCAAAAGAGACAAGCACATTATCATTAAACCAATGGACACTCCTTCCCTCATGACTGAAAGAATATTCATCTTCAACATTTACATATGGCTCCTCTCGATATCTCAAGGCATCATTACAAACATAAACAAGATTCTTTTTCTCATTCTGGGTATACCAAGTATGTATAGTGCAAACACCATCAGACATCGCATCTGAAAAATACTTATCAAGTGGAGGATTGCCCCTGAAAACATTAACTCTATAATCAGCCGAAACATACTCCCTTGCAATATCATCATACCAATAAGAGTACCTTCCAAAAA
>CAZEOE010000015.1:2793-9738 GCA_964513665.1 Candidatus Woesearchaeota archaeon
GCCGAAACATACTCCCTTGCAATATCATCATACCAATAAGAGTACCTTCCAAAAAAATCAGAAACATATTCATTACCGAATATATAATAACGATACTCTCCAGTATCATAATAATCACTAGCTCCCTCAACCTCTGTTTTGCCAAATACAATATTCTCAACTAGATCCTTACAAACTTCCATCTCAGGAATTCTTATTTCACATCCTTCCATAATGTCTCTTTCGCTCCCAACATTTCCATATGTTGAACCTGAACCCCAAGTAACAATAAACTTTTCACTCCCATCAGAACTATAAACGAATATCTCTCCAAGACTTTCCAAAAGGAAACTTGCCTTTCCATTCTCCAAACTTCTCCTTATACTATTGCCATTAAAGTAATCATAGAAAGAAACCTCTTTTCCAGAATAACCTTCCAAAACATTAAGCTGGAACACCCCAGCATTATCTGAAGGCACAACAAAATAATCACCAGACTTAACAGTCGCACCTTCCTTGGCAATCACATTATATCCCCATCCCCTAAACTGAGATATAAATGAAACAACCCTATTGCTAAGATCATCACACCTATTTACTTCAACAGTCAGATTCACACTGCCACCAACTCTATTACAAGCATTCTTCACGCTGTTGCATCCTCCCTCACAAACCACATCCTTCCTCCCAACAGTACCATTACTGCAATAATATTCCGTTAATCTCTTCCCATCTCTATCTCGGCTATCACAAACATCGGAATAGACTTTTGGAGAGGTAGCTCCTCCTAAATATATGTTAAATCCGTCGGGATAAACAGACGTCGCATCACTATCAAAACAAACTGTTTCATTAACCTCACTCTCGCTTCCATTTACCCCTGCAACATTAGCGCTCTCACGACATGAACCATCATCAAAACAGCCATATGGACACCTTATCTCAACATAAGTATAAGCCCCAGTCCTATCATCACAATAATATTCTTTCAATACGCTCTCGGAACAAGAATCAATATACAACTCAACACTAGAACTGTATCTAGGCGTATAACTTACAACTCCTTTTATTTTATCCTTAAGACCGCCATCACTATCAGAACAAACTGGCTGGTCATTAACCTCTCCTTTGGAAGAAACAAAAGAAAGCGCAGACAAAAACAAACAAAGAACAAAAATCACACTCACGCTCTTTTTCATAACAAAACAAAAGCCCATTTATTTATAAAGTTTTCGTAATCTTTCCCCGATTTGCAATCTCCTTCTCCCTGTAAAATTCTTTTAGTTTCTCAAGACAAGAATCACTACAACACCCTTTTGATTCTTCCACACATTCATCACATATAATAAAGAGTTTGTTGCATTTAACATTATTACAATTTCTGTAAAAGTCGCATTCACAATCGCACCCGTCACATCGTGTTATAGGTGAATTTTTCTGTCCAACCTTGCTCACAAGTCTCTTATCAAAGACAAAACAACTTCCTTCCCAAAAAGTCTCAGGATGTTTTTGACAGAAAGTTATCACTCCTCCTTCAAGCTGATAAACATTATTAAAACCATTCTCAATAAGCATTGCAGAAGCCTTCTCACATCTTATCCCTCCTGTGCAATAAGTTACTATTTTCTTATCCTCGTTTCCCCTCAACATCTCCACAACCTTATCAAATTCCCTGAACGTATCCACATCAGGAGTTATAGCGTCTTTGAATTTCCCGATCTTAGATTCATAATTGTTTCTCCCGTCTACAATCAAAAATTCCTCTCCGCTTTCATAAAGGTTGACAAGTTCATCAGGAGAAATATATTTGCCTTTTTTTCCTAAATCGACCTTTCTGCCTATATTTATTACATTCTCTCTCACCTTCACAATCATTTTATCAAATGGGTCATCCAAGCAATCCTCTTCCTTGAACACGACATCCTTAAATTCCTCGATCCCTCTCAAATTCGCCTTGTATTGTTCCATCTGTTCGTGAGTTCCAGAAACGCTCCCATTTATACCCTCATGAGCAACAAGAACCTTCCCCTTTATCCCCAGTGAATCACAAAATCTCTGATGACTTACTCTAAAAAAATCAGCATCTTCAAGCTCGACAAACTTATAAAACAAAAGCACTTTTTTCATATTGAAATCTAACTTTGATTATTTAAAAAACTAACCCAAACCGAAACTATCCATGAAACCGACTATTTTTCCATATTCCTGTAAATAATTGCTTCCCTTGTTTGTAAGCTTATAAGTCCTGCTCGCTCCATTTTTTTCCTCAACAATGAATTTCTTATCGATTAGTTCATCTATATACTCTTTCATCATAGTGTGAGACAAATTAGATTTATACAAAATATGTGTAGGTTTGACTCTACCATTCTTATCTCTTATAACTTGTAGGATATCTCTTATTACCTCAAGCCTGTTTCTTTTCCTTTCCATTTTTCAAAACTCTAATAAGACTAAAGAATATAAATAAATATCCAAAGACATCAAAAACATGAGAAACGGCGTATAAATTGTGAGAAAAATAATCCTGAGAAAATAGCAAAGTCAAACTTGAAGCGAAGAAGAAAAGCATACCAATCATAACATAAAGAGTATTCCGATTACCCTTTTCAACATAAAGCCTAAGATAATTATAAGAGACCACAATCAAAAACAACGAGCTCAAAAAGTATATAGAAAAAGATTTATCCTTGCTTAAAAGTATTCCGAATATCGACAAGATTATTATTAAAAGAAAGGACTCTGTATTTTTCGCCCTCTGTGTCGTATAAAGCAGAGTCGCAAACCCCCCAACAAAAAGAAACACATATAAGATAAATATTAAAGACCTTATTTGAACAAAACTCTCAAGATACCAATATTCCCTCATACCTCCTGAAGCTTTCAAAAAAAGCAGATTGCTTAAACCGATTAAAAAATATGAAACTGATAGAAAAGAAAAAGCCATACCAAAGAGCCTCGTTTCCCTGGCATAAGTCATTCTATAAGTTCTAAACGCGTAAAGTGCAACAAGTCCGGCAAGCAAGAAAAATAAAAACTCCAAAACAATATTATATCCAAAAAACCAATCAGGCACAGAATATATTCTTTCCATTCCCTAATCCGTCAATTATGATTTAAAAGTCTTATGAAACTTCGATCTCCGTGATCTTTCTTAAAAAGTTACTGTATCGCCCCTGCTCCAGTAGAAGGATTTGTAGCGCTTGGTGCTACAGGAGCAGGACTTCCGCCAGAAGAAACACAAACTCCATTCGAACACGAACCTGAACAAATAACTACCTTAGAAGCGACATCATGCTTAAAACAACTGTATTCATTAAGTGTTCTTGAATCGATACAATAATCTCTATATGTCATTCCAGAAGAAAGAGCTACATTTCCTATCTTAGTAATGCTTCCGCCATCACTATCAAAACAAGTGCATGTAGAAGAACAAACATCTCCATCATAAGGGTTTCCATCATCACACATCTCCCCAAAATCAACTTCAAAATTACCACATAAATTCTCAACCTCCTCTTGCTCAATGATGCACTCGTAAGAACAGCCATCATCATCAATCAAATTCCCATCATCACACTGTTCTCCGTAATCCCAAACAGAATCCCCGCAAACAAACTTGAAAGGAATACACTCATTAACTCCATCCCCACAATATTCACAATTTATAACAACATGTAAAACTGCCCATCTGTCAGCTACATTTTCAGAATAAACTGCATCAACATTTGTCAGAGTAAATCCTCCAGAATGTTTAGTCTCTCCAAGTGATAAAACAACATCCGAGTAAACAAAAGCATTTGCACTCTTCCTAATTCTTAAAGAAACAGAACCATCAGAAAATATCTCATTTAAGCTTATATCCCAAGGTGTTCCTCCAAAAACGACAATCGTCTTGGGAGACAAAGTATAAGTCAATGTACTATCATGATAAACACAACCACCATTTGTAGCGATTCCTCCCAAAGGTTCAACATAAACACTGTCCTCATCAGGACCAGTCAACAAATCATAGCTTGAGCCAAGCCCATTGTAAACCTGAACGCTAAAAAAGACTAGGAGAAAGGAAATAAAAAATAAAATTCCAAAAAACATAACCATGGCGTTGGCGCTTCCAAGATAAAACACTTTCTTCCTATAACGAAATTCCCTTCCAGAACGCTTCACCTTCTTCTTTATATTCATATTCATTCCTTAACCGCAATCAGAATCTCTCTGACACTCGTTCACCCCAGGACCAAGAACACTCAAACAAAAGCTTCTGTCAGAACAAATGGTATGGCTGGAAGGAACGCACTTACCATCGGAACACAAATAATCTCCAAGCGAACTGCATTCAATACTTCCGAATTCCACCTTATCAGAAACACAAAAAGCCTCAGCCAGAACATCAGAAGACCTGCAACTATCGGAGTAACTCTGCCCATCGACAAGCACCTCTCCTTTTACAAAGTTGGAATTCAACGAAGAGTCAGAGTCATAGCATCCCGGAGAAAATGAAACCAAAGGATAAAAGGGAGCAAGAAAAACAAAAAACCCAGACATACCGACAGCGATAGCAAAAACCGCGACAACCACAGACAACTCTCTCATAAAAACAAATATATATTTTGATTTATATATCTTTCCTCAAATAGCTCCTGTCCCAGGTTCAGAAAATCTGTAAATTTCCATTTCTGAACAATCAAAATTCGAACCACACTGATTTCTTCCAGAGCCTGATTTGATTACACAAGTCCCGCCCTCACAAACGCTGTGTGTAGCCACAACACACGCACCATTCCTGCAAATATAGTCTCCCTGAGACTTACAATCGTAATTCTGGCTCTTCAATGTACCATTATCACAAAAATACTCTATCAATCCTGTTGAAGAAGTCATGCATCTGTCATAAAAAGTATAATTTCCTGAAACATTTGAGATCTCTATTACTCCTTTAACATTGAAACTCATAGTACTCTCACTATCGTTGCAGGAAATCGTTCCAACAGGACTTAAAGAAAGTCTATCCAAATTCAACAAAAAAACGACAACAGAAAACAACAAGCAGACAGCAAGTAAAATTAATCCCTCCTTTCTATCCATAAAATAAACAAATCAAAGTCATATTTAAGCCTTTTTAAAATAGAAAAGATATTTATAGAAAAAAACAGGAAATATAAAAATGAAAAAGCAAACAATTTACCTCATTGTCCCTCTCATTCTCGCTACAATTATAATAGTCTATTTCATTCTATCCAGTGAGCCTCCAGAAAAAATAACACAAAACGATAACTACGTAACTAGAGTTATAGACGGAGATACGTTTGAGCTATATTCCGGAGATAAAGTCAGACTAATATGTATAGACGCCCCAGAACTTTCCGAAGAAAAAGGAGAAGAATCTAAGTTATATTTAGAAAGCCTCATATTAAACAAAGAAGTAACTCTTGAAAAAGATACAAATGACAAAGACCAATATAACAGACTGCTAAGATATGTCTTTGTAAACGAAACATTCGTAAACAAGGAAATGGTGAAAAATAACCATGCCGAAATATTTAGGTATAAAGAAGACACGAAAAGATGTGATGAAATTGAAAATGCAAAAATCTGAAAGATTTAAATAATAACTGTCCTTAAATATAGAATGGTGGAGGTGACTCTATTGCAGGAAATAATCTACCCTGCTGTCCTTGGAGGCGTCGGAGGACTCACAAGAGGCCTTGTCGGTTTACTTAAAGCACTAAGTCTAAAAAGAAAAATACTCTGGTCATATTATTTTATAACTGTTTCAATCGCCGCAATCATAGGAATATTTGTTGGTGTAGTTTTCAATTTCGACTATCGCCTAAGCCTTCTTGCAGGATACGCCGGAACTGACATCTTAGAAGGAATTTACAAATCATTCATGGTTCAAAAAGTCTATGTAGGAAAAAGAAAATGAGTACTCTTACCGTAACAATTCCAGATGAACTTAAATCTCGCCTTGAAAAAAGAGCAAAAAAGAATTTTATGTCCCTTCAGGAACTCGTAGAGGATATAATAAGAAGAAGTATGATAAATTACAAAGATAAAAATACACTTTCAAATCAAAAAACAGACGACTCTCTTGTCAATATATTTTCAAGAAAAAGAAAGTAGTTAAGTTTAAAAAACAAAATAATCTGATGACTCTCCCATGAGAGGTTACCAATATCAAACAGTTGTCGAAGGAAATAAATTAGATATGATATATCGTGAAGGTCCAGCAAACTCTATAACAGAAATCCAATTTTCATACGGTTTAATAAATTTTGATGTGGTTTCAAAGCCTGGGGAAGGTTGGAGTGTAAAAAGTTCCTCAGGTTTAGGTAAATTAGAAGAAGAAGCATTTGATATCTTAAGATATAGAAGTGCGATTGAAAATGTAGTGCAAAATGATCCCAATTTAAGCCAATCACTAATTCCAGAACATATCGAAGTTATATTCAACGCGCTTGAAAAAAAACAGCAAAAACGGGCACGAAAAACCCGCCACAACAAAGTTTAAATAGCCCTCAAAATAAACTAAACTCCCATGACAATAAACAACTCTACGAACTGGACAAGATATACTGTTGGACCAGCAAGCATTGACTACATGTTTTCACCTTCACCGACAAGAATTGAACCTAGAGAAAGAATAATAAGTCTGCAAGTAGGCAAATTAAATGTTACTGGTTACGCTTCAACAGATCCGAACCATTTCGGAGAAAATGCCAAGTACGCAATTTTTGGCAGTGTAGTATCTCAAGGAGAACCATCTCGGAGAAAAATAAGAGCAAATGAAGAAGCCATAAGAGAAACGATAGAGGCACTAAAAACAACAGATATTGATCCTCATGCAAAAGCACTAACAGCTACAGTTTTAAACACACTAGTTAGTAAACTTTAGTTAAAATCAAATCTTCCCTTTTCTAATCTTTATATAAAAGTAAGCTAGTATAGCGCCTATTAAATCTGCAA
>CAZEOE010000015.1:9838-14118 GCA_964513665.1 Candidatus Woesearchaeota archaeon
CCTTTTCTAATCTTTATATAAAAGTAAGCTAGTATAGCGCCTATTAAATCTGCAACCAAATCAAGCGAGGTATTTATGTATCCTCCAACCCCCGTTTCAGGAGTTACCACTGTTGCTATAAATTCGACAATTTCATTCAACGCGCCCACGCCAAGTCCAGCCATCACAATTACAATTCCAAATGAAGCATATTTGTAAGAATCCTTTGTAATATATGGCCTAAGAAGAGCATACATAAGCAAAGTAGAAACAAAAAATCCAACCATATGCACTAGCTGATCATACTTAAAAATCTGATAACTCTCAGAAATAGGAATCAGAATAACCTGATAGAGTATTTTTTCCGAAGATACTCTTATGCTTCCCCCAGCCATATGCATGATCCCCCAGAGAGTCATACCCCAAAGAACAGAATTTGGATAATTTACTCTTTTATTTGTGGCAAGTATCAAGACTATCAAAGCAACTATAACTACAACATACATTACAAACTCGTAATTCTTCCTTGAAGAAAAAAGTATCAGCGACAAAAGCAAATAAAACGCGTTCACAGCAAATATAATCCCTTGCCCCTTTTTTAAAATCATACAAAAAACAATCAAATCATATATTTAAGCTTAACCAATAAGACAAAAATTTGTGTCTTGGTGGCATATGTCCCTGGACACACAGCGCAGTTAAAATGAATAAATATTTAGGTGATTATAGACTCAACTTTCATGACTCAAACCGTTGAATACTATTCTAAGTTAGACTTTAGGCAAAAATATGCTTGAGTCAGAGTATTGTTTTTTGCTTTTCTGTTTCACCTTATATCGAGATGATTATTCACATAAAATTTAATTATTACACAAAGCCACAGCCTTAAAAAAGTTTATATATCTATAAAATACAACTCTTAAATGAACGAAAAAACAAAACTTTGGTTAGTGCCTTTTGGTTCATTAATTGGAGGAATAGGGCTAGGAAATATGAGAGATAATGTTTATGTTGGCTTAATAATTGCCATAATAGGACTTATAATGATATTCCTAGGTAGGAAGACCTATTTTAGAGTTATGAAAAACTTGAAGAACTAATGACTATTATTAGACAATTAATTCTGACTTATTAAACAGATACTATTTATTAAACAAAGTTAACAGACTATAAAGGTTTTTATACAATAACCCTCACTCATAGAAATGGCCCATATAAAAAAACTGGTGATCCAGGGCTTCAAAAGCTTTGCAAAAAAAACAGAGATACCTTTTGACAAGGGGATAAACGTAATTATTGGTCCAAACGGATCAGGAAAAAGCAACGTTTCAGATGCAATATGCTTCGCACTCGGCAGACTTTCTGCGAAATCAATGCGTGCAGAAAAATCAAAAAGCCTTATCTTTATGGGCTCCAAATATGTAAAACCTGCCCACGAAGCCTCTGTTGAGTTGATATTTGACAACAAAGACAGATCTTTTGGAATAGACTCTGATGAAATAATAATCAAAAGAGCAATAAGATCAAACGGCCAGGGAATCTATAAAATAAACAACGAAACAAAAACCCGCTCAGAAATAATAGAAATGTTAGGTCAAGTTGGTATAGATCCCTACGGCTATAATATGATTCTCCAGGGGCAAATTCAAAGCATAGTAAAAATGCATGGCGAAGAAAGACGAAAAATAATAGGTGAAGTCGCAGGCATCTCAGTATATGAATGGAGAAAAGAGAAGTCTCTAAAAGAGCTAGAAAAAACAGAAGAAAGACTCAAAGAAATAAACACAATACTAAGAGAAAGATCCTCCTATCTAAACAATTTGGAAAAAGAAAAATCGCAAGCCCAAAAATACAAAGACCTCCAGATAATGCTTAAAAGAGTCAGAGCCTCAATGACTTTCAAAAAACTTGAAGAAAAAAAGAAAGAAGTCTCAAATATAGACAAAGCAATTGAAGAAAAAACCTCCCTCAAAGAGAAAAAGCAGATAAAAATAGATTCTTCGCAAGACGAAATAGAAAAACTTACGGAAAAAATAAACGAGATAAACAGGCACATAAGAAAGGCCACGGGCCTTGAACAGGGAAAATTAAGAGAAGAAGTAACTAATTTAAAAGCTGAAATAGAAGGCCTAAAGGTAAGAAAAGAAGGTTATGAAAACAGAAAACAGGAAGTAGACAGAAGAATAACAGAAATGAGTAAATCTATTCCTGATATAGAAGACGAAATAAAAAGATTAAGATCTGAAAGTCCAGAAATTGCAAAAAAGTCTCTGGAGCTGAAGAAAAAGAAAGAAGAGCTTGCAATTCTTGAAGAAGAAAAGAAAAAAATGTTCACTCTTAAGACAGAGCTAAACTCCGTGAAAGAGCTCATAGAAGATAAACACAGAAACCTCTCCAGAAGCATTGCAGAATCTGAATTTGTAATAAAACAAATGGAAGAATTTTCCGCAAACCTGTCCACACAATCAGAAGAAGAAGGCCTTTCAGTAATAAACAAACTATCCGATGAAATAAGAAAAAATCGTGCAACTTATGATTCTCTAATGAACTTAGAATTTGAAAACCAAAAAACTGTCTCAGTATCTGAATCTGAAATAAAAAGAAACAGAGAAATAAAAGAAAAAGTAGAGAAAATAGACACTTGCCCCCTATGCCTAAGCAAAATAACGGATGAACATATAGGTCATGTCAGATCAGATTGTGATCAGAAAATAAAAAAATTCTCGGATGCTCTTTCAGAAGCAATAGTTAAAATAGAAGAAATAAGAAAAAACCGTTCTGAATTGAGAAAAAACATAGAAGAAAACGAAAGCAAAATAAAAATTCTTGAAAAAGAAATAGTCTCGCTTAAATCCATATCCGAAAGAAAAGAAAGAATAAAGAGAAATGCAAAATACGAGGAAATTATTAAAAAAGAAATAGTAGAACTAGAAAAAAGACAAAAGAGCCTTGAATTAAAATCCGACAATCTTAACAATGTGCGTGAGCTATATGAAAATAAAATTCTAGAAATAGAAGAAATATCCTCAAGAACAGAAGAAGACATAGACACAACTCTTCTTTACAAAGAAAGAGAATTAGAAAAAATAAAAAATAGCATAGACAGGAACAAGCACGATCTTGAGGAAATAAAATCTCTTGTTTTGGAAATAAGCAACAAACTTTCAGGTAAGGAAGCAGAGCTAGAAGATAAAATGTCTAAAGAAAACGAGCTAAATATAAGATTCAACAAAATGTTCACCGAAAGAGACTCCACACAAAAACAGATACAGGAACTTAGCATAAAATATTCAGAAGATCAGTCAGAATTAAGGCAAATAGAAGATCAGGTTAACTATCTTAAGATAGGAAAAGCCAAGATAGATGGAGAAAGAGAAACAATGGAAATGGAATTCAAAGAGTATGGGGAAATTGAAATTATTGCGAGTAGTCTTAATGCTCTTGAAGAAAGACTCAAAAAAACACAGGAATCTCTCGAAAATATAGGTTCAATAAATATGAAAGCCTTGGAAGTCTATGACCAAGTTAAAAACGAATATGCATCGGTAAAGGAAAAAGCAGACCTTGTGGAAAAAGAGAAAGTTGAGATACTTAAAATAATAGAAGAAGTCGACAAAAAGAAAAGGTTCATCTTCATGAAAACCTTCAAGTCTCTCAATGAATACTTCTCACGCAACTTTTCCCAACTCTCTGCCAAGGGTGTAGCCTACCTTGAAATAGAAAACAAGGAAGACTTATTTTCAGGAGGAATAGATATAGTTGTTAAATTTGCCAAAGGAAAGTATTTCGATGTTAATTCATTATCAGGAGGAGAGCAAACCTTGGTGGCTTTATCTCTTCTCTTCGCAATTCAGCAATACAGACCATACAAATTCTATATACTTGATGAAATAGACGCAGCTCTGGACAAAAGAAACTCTGAGAGATTGGCCTCACTTCTTAACCAGTATATGAAATCTGGACAATACATAGTCGTTACGCACAACGACGCCATAATTTTAGACTCCCAAGTCTTATACGGAGTAAGTATGCACGAAGGGGTCTCAAAAATACTAAGCCTAAAAATATCAGATGATGAAAATCGTAATGAAAAAAGTAGCAATGAAATAATAGCTGAAGATAATTCCCTAGAGACAAACAACTCCGAAATAAAAGATATTCTCTCAAATACGATAGAAAACAACATAAAAAGTCTAAACCCAACAATTGAATTGAAAGACAATAATAATTAAATATAGAACAAATCAAATAACATTTTGATGGGAGAAGATTTCAACAAATATCAACTCGATTTATTGGCT
>CAZEOE010000015.1:14218-16496 GCA_964513665.1 Candidatus Woesearchaeota archaeon
GCATTTTTCTATGTCGACAGACTGGAAAGCGACCCATTACCAGTGAGGCATTCAGATGCAGTAATAAAAATGACAGATAGTGCCTGGAATTACCTCCACGCAAACAAAAAAATCTCGCCAGAAGCCTACCGTGCAATTATGGAAAAAAGGAAAAACCCGGGTGAATGGGAGAGAAACATGCTCTTAAGCGATCAGGGAATTCAAAGACTAGTGTTTTATCTCGAAAACCCAAATAGCAGAGAAAGAGGCAAAACCTTAGTAGATCGAGGTTATCCTTCAATGAGAGGCGAAATATTAGAAAGACTCCCTCAGTTTTTAAGAAAGCAATGTTTTCCAGAAAATTAAAATCTTGAAAGGTCTGCCTGATTATTCTCTTTAAAAGCCTCTTTCCATGTGGCCCAAGACTTCCTGAATATTCCTGAATCTTTCAACTCCAGACCATTGTCTTTCAGAAACTTCTTAGTCGCTGGGTCGGATGGATACCCTGAACCCATATCCCCATAAGAAGCATATTTTTTCTTCAGTTTTTCAACTTCCTCTTCCCTCAGACATTTAGCAAGAATAGAAGCCGCGGAAACAGAAATATGATTCGCATCAGCCTTATGCTCGCAGGCTATTTCCAAGTCGTTGTTATCAATAAACTCAAGAAGTTTCTTTTTCCACGAGTTAATGTTCACAGATGGGCAGTCAATCACAACTTTAAATTTCTCCCTCCCAAATCTTGAAAATATCCTATTCACTACTTGAGCCATCTCCATAGCCTCTAAAGTATTGAGATTTTTTCCCCCAAGAACAAATTCGTCTATCTTCATAGGCTCAATCTTTAAAATCTCATATCCCAGACAATTTTCCTTTATGACCTTTTCAAGCTTAACTCTTTCATGAGGAGACACAATTTTAGAATCTCTTATTCCCTCTTTCTTCAGCTTCTCCTCTTGCTCTTTGTCAAGCAAAACTCCCGCGAGTATCATAGGTCCAATCACAGGACCCCTTCCTGCATCATCTATTCCCAAAACATACATCTCACATAAAAATCAAAATCGTTTTTAAATATGAGGGTGAACGCTCAAAGCATAATATATCGAAATTATAGTTTTAGACTACAACTTGCCCAAGAAGGCTAGTAGAAGTTTTGCTAACTTTCGACTATTTCCTTTGTCTCAGATAAAATATTTCTTGCCAAATTTAATAATTCTTCGTATAAATTATCAGCTATAGAAAGTTCTGTCCCGTACTGATATTTCTCTCGTACTTTAACGCTAGTTGTTTCAATCTTATCCTGTATATCTAAAGAAGCGACTTTCTCAAGCAAGCTCTTATCAAAGCCTATCTTTTTGTCTTCAACTAAACTATGCATTAAGGCGAAAGTACATTCTTGGTTCCCAGACTCGTATCCAAACTTTGCCACAATAGCTAAAAAAGATTGATACATTGAATAAAAAAAGGCGCTAGCAGACCAATCAGAAAAGCCTATTTTTGCAAATTCAATTCCTGCCCTTAGATCGTGTTCTGCCTTAGCGATATGCCTTAGTATTTGTTGTTTGTCAACGTTTACCTGGACAAGACCTCTATGTGTATTTCCTTCTCTAAGTTCTTTCTCTGCCTTCTTTATACACCAATCGACTTTATTTTTTGCGTGACTCATATTCTTAACAAAGAAACAAGCACCTCTTCTCCAAAAATAGCAATGCCTTTAATTGCATTCAAGATTACCTTGTTTCCATTTTTTATTTGCTTTTCTAAATCTTTTTCTGTCTGATATACTGGGTGAATCTTCTTTTCATTAATTATATTTATCTTACTAATCTCCTGTTCTACTGCCTTAAAATCTCTTTGATTAACCAGAATTAACGCGTCTATATCTTTAGCATCTTTCTCTTTTGTTAAGACTGAGCCAAAAATAACTATCGCCTTAGCGTATTTTATTTTTTGCAACTCATTTATCCACCTTTTTACATATGGCTTTGCTTTTTCTGATTCCCTTTTTAAGAGTAAGGAAATGTAGGCCAAAGCGTACGGGCTATTGTAATTTATTTTGTAAATTATCGCCTTTCCAATTTGTTTTGATGTAAGAATATTCTCTTCTACAAGTTTTTTGGCAATTTTCAGAGCGCCCATCGGAGTTATGCCGATAAGCCCCGCCAGACCGCGCGAGTTAAGCTCTTTTTCAGGATTTTTTAAAATACAAAGCGCAAGTTTCATTTCATTATCTTTTCCATTTCTCATATTATAAACTATTAGTTTACATATATAAACTTATGGTTTATATTAAAATTGA
>CAZEOE010000016.1:0-16078 GCA_964513665.1 Candidatus Woesearchaeota archaeon
ATAACAACGAATATTTTTAAACTACCTATCTTAAGGAAAAAATGAACAAAATGAGGTTTGATTCGTCTGGAAGATTTATAGGCCTCCAGACAAACTCGCAAATACTTGAATTTAAAGAATATGAAGAAAAAGAAGAAAATCAAAAACTCCTAAGATCCGAAGACCTATCATTTTTGAAAGAGGAAAAAGAAACCCAAATCGAAGAAAAAGAATACTGGAGTCTTTATGAGAAAGAAAAGCCTCTAAATCCTCTAAAATTCTCAAACGGAAAAACTCAGGAAGAAATAGTATCTGAAATAGTGCAAAGCATAAAATCCGGAGAAAAGCTAATCTTTCTAAAGGGAGTATGTGGAAGCGGAAAAAGTGCAATCGCGCTCAATGTCGCAAGAGTTATTGGAAAAACCTCAGTCGTTGTCCCAATAAAAAGTCTTCAAAAACAATACGAAAAAGATTACGTTGGAAAAAAGTATCTCCTAAAAAACGGAAAAAAACTAAAAATAGCAGTTATCACGGGCAGAGAAAATCATGATTCTATAATTCTCCCAGGAGTCTCATGCGCAGACCCATTCCTCCCAGATACCATAAAAATAACAGACAAAAACTTCGACAAAATAAAAGAATACTATGAAAATAATCCATTTATAAAAAACAAAGAACTTCCTCCTGTGAAAGCCTTGAAAAGAATTTCCATAGCTCCGGCAAATCCATATTGGAGCCCTATACTCCCGGCAGAAATTGAGATGAACCAGATGAAAGATGCAAAGAAAAAAAAATATGAAGGCATGTTCGGCAGAGAGTACATATTCTATCATAGAAAGAACGGATGTTCGTATTATGACCAATATCAGGCATATATAGATGCAGATGTTATAATATTTAACTCGGCAAAATATCTCGCAGAATCCTCCATAGGCAGAAAACCTGCAACCGAAGCCGATATAATAGACGAAGCTGACGAATTTTTAGATAGTTTCTCAGAAAACAGAGAAATAAATTTAACAAGATTAAGCGCGTCATTAAAAAGCCTGAACATAGAAAACCCAGAAGCAAAAAAAGCAAGAGACATCATTTTAAATTCCATAAATCTTGAAGAAGTGAACAAAAAAGCCCTAGGAATTGATGAGGAACAAATATTCAGGCTCGAAAGCACAAAAATAATAGAAATTCTCCAGACTCTTCTTCAAAGCCAAGATCTACAAAGTGAAATATACATAGAGGACACAAATTACAGCTCGACTGTCCTTGAAATTGCCACAGATTTCAAAGATTCTCTCAAAGATGCCTTCCTCACATATAGGAGAGAAGAAGAAAGTCTATATGTAAACCTTGTAACGACAAACCTCTCAGCAAGATTCAAAGAAATACTAGATGGAAACAAATCCCTTGTCTTCATGTCCGGAACGCTCCATTCAAAAGCAGTTTTAAAAAACATATTTGGAATAGAAAAATACAAAGAAATAGATGCCGAGACCTTGAATCATGGGAACATAGAAATACACAGAGTAGGATCAGAATTCGACTGCAGTTATTCAAACATCCAAAGAGAAGGTTACAGAAAAAAATATCTCTTAGCTCTTGAAAAAATAGTTGAAAAATCAAAAAAACCAGCACTCATTCATGTAGGCGCCTTTGCGGATTTACCTAGTGAAAAAGAAAAATCAGAATATAGTCTAAAAGCGCTTCCATCCAGAGAAGAAATTTATCTCGCACAGAGCAAAGACAAGAATGGAGAGAGAATAATAAAATTCAAAAACAAAGAAACAGACACGCTATTCACAACAAAATGCTCGAGAGGAGTTGATTTTCCCGGAAATACTTGCAACTCTGTAATATTCACAAAATATCCAAATCCTAATGTAAAAAACACTTTCTGGAAAATACTCAAAGAAACACATAAAGACTTCTATTGGGAATTTTACAAAGACAAAGCAAAAAGAGAGTTCTTACAAAGAATATATCGCGCCGTAAGATCAAAAGAAGATCATGTGTTTGTACTCTCCCCAGATATAAGAGTTGCAAATGCTATAAAAGATATCCAGAGCGCAAGCGTGTAAATGCCTTAGCAAAATTATTTAAATCTGTATTAACATTACATAAAAAAGATGGTTGAAATAAAAAGTAACATCCTGCTAAAGCCTGAAAATTTTAAGCCCTCATTCCCAGATTGGGTAGTCACTGGTGTATTAAACCCTGGAGGGATAAGGATGCAAAACGGCAAAATATTCCTTATGGTTAGAATCGCAGAAAAGCCAATATATAAGGGTAAAAAAAAGATGCTCTGTCCTGTAATAATACCCAAAGACGAATACAGTGCAACCTCGGAAGTAATAAATAGAAGAAAAATAAAATTTGAGAACGGAAATGTAATTTACCTTAAAGATGCGAGTTGCCGTCTGACAAATATATCCCATTTCAGAGCAGTGATATTAAAAGAAAACGGTTTAGACATAGAACACATTTCACAAAAACCAGACTTCACAGGCATCCCAGGAGAAAGTGAATATGGAGTGGAAGATGCAAGAATAACAAAAATAGGTGACGTTTACCATATGACTTATGTGGCAGTTGCAAGAAATAACGGTGTATCTGTCGCGCTCGCTTCATCAAAAGACCTTAAAAACTGGGAAAGAAAAGGAATAATATTCCAGGAACAAAACAAAGACGCAGTTCTTTTTCCAGAAAAAATAAACGGATTTTACGTCGCCCTTAATCGACCCGAAAGCCAGTTTATTTTCAGCAAACCAAGTATATGGATTTCCTACTCAAAAGACCTTATATTTTGGGGAAAAGAAAAAGCAATTTTGAGAGCGAGAGAAAAATCATGGGGGGATGAAAGAAACGGCGCTGGCGCTCCGCCGATAAAAACCTCAAAGGGCTGGCTCCTAATCTACCACGGAGTAGGAAAAATAAAAAATAAAAAATCATATAGTGTAGGAGCTGCACTTCTTGACCTTAAAAATCCTGAAAAAGTCCTCGCCAGATCACCAGAAGACAAACCATTAATAATTCCAACCTATCCATATGAAAAAAAAGGATTTTTCAACAACGTCATATTCCCCACCTCAGCAGTGTTAGCAGAAAACAAAAAAGACCTTTTAGTCTATTCAGGCGCCGCCGACAAATACGTCAGCGTGAAAAGAATAAATCTTGATTTCATATTCAATCATATGAAATATTATTAATATATTATTTCACTCTTCCATAAACATCTTCGACTCTGACTATATCCTTTTCATCAAATTTCCCAAAAGCTATCTCCATAAACCTGACCTCTTTTTCCAAAGCCTCCACCCTATGCAAAACACCTTTAGGAACGACAATCTCAGAATCTCTCTTAACCCTCAAAACTTTATCTCCCAGAGTAACTTTTGCAGGATTATCCAGAAATCTCCAGAACTCAGACCTATTCTTATGATACTGCAGACTCAGCTTCTGCCTGGGCTTAACAGTTATTATCTTTACTGTTGAAATTTCGCTCAAGGTAAATCGTTCAAACTTTCCCCAAGGCCTCTCTTCAACAACCCTATCCATTAAATAAAAAAGAAAAAGGTATTTATATTACTTTTCATAAACAAGCTATGCAAAAGAAAACATATCTTGTCCTTGGAATCGGAGTCGCGCTTTATTTTCTACCACATATATCTAACAAACCCTTGTTCCTTGTTTCAGTTCTTATCTCCTCGTTCCTCCCAGATCTATTCAGCTTCTTTCCAATCCCAGGAAGAAGAAAAATGCACTTTTCAAAAGATGAAGTCATAAAACCAAACGACTTTCTTCACACATATACAGTATGCGTCATAATTTCAATACTCCTAGCCCTATTTTACCCCTTGTTAGCATTTCCATTCTTCATAGGATACTCTTTCCATTTAGCCTTGGACAGTTTCAGCGTTAGAGGCATAAAACCCTTCTGGCCATTCAAAAAAGTGTCCGCAGGTCCAATAAATCCCGGGGGCAAAACAGAAAAAACAATATTCATAATGTTGATTATCTTCGACGTCGCCCTTCTGCTTAAGTCATTCGCGTAAAAGCCATCAAAACATTTATTAATCTGGATTATTAAGGACAAAAATGAAAGAGAGCGCTGAAAAAGAATTAAACTCTTCAAACTTCAAAGAATTCACCAAACAAGGTGTAACTGTAATAGACTTCTGGGCGGAATGGTGCGGACCATGTAAGATAATGAGCCCGATATTTGACCAAGTAGCCAAGGAAATGAAAGGTCATGCTAAATTTGGAAAAGTAGATGTTGATCAAGAAAATGAGATTGCCCAAGAGTACGAAATAATGAGCATTCCGACAATATTAATTATGAAAGATGGTGAGCAAGTAGATAGAAGTGTTGGAGTTATAGATAAAGAAGATTTAATAGAAAAAATAAAGGAGAACTTATAATGATAAACCCGGTAGAATACATAAACAATCTGGATCCATCAGTTTTGTTCATTCTCGCAACATGGTCTATCATATGGAAAGGTCTAGCTCTCTGGAAAGCAGGAAGGCAAAATCAGCTAAATTGGTTCATCGTCCTTCTAGTAATAAATATTTTTGGTATTCTAGAAATTCTTTACTTGTTTATATTTTCTAAAAAATCAAAAAATGCAAACAAAGTTCAAAAGACATCAAAAAGTAAAGCTGTTAGTAGATCCAAATCCTGACCTTATAGAATACTATTCAGAAGGAGAAAAAGTTTCTAAAGGCATGCTTGGAGAAATTAATATAATTCTTCCAAACGGCCACTATCACATAGCCATTCTAAACGAAAAGGGTGAAAAAATAGCCTACACTGAGATGTCCGAAGAATCTCTAGAAGAAATATAAAAAATAAAAATAAAAATAAATTTATCTTCTCGCTAACGAGAAAACATTTTTCAGAGCTACGATTATAGTAGCAGGCACAAACAAGATTGTCAAAGCAGTCAATACGTTAGCAAATATAGCCACGCTATCAACCACACCCTGACCAAGTGCAGACACTATAACAAGAACAGCTCCAGACATTAAGAATGGAGAAACTTCTTCATCTGCGATGTTCAAAAAGCCTATAATCAGACCAATTACAACTAACAATACAACCATCAGTTGACCGAATGCTCCGAAAAGACCGAACAACAAAGCCAAGATCACACCGATCAAAAACGACCAGCTTCCAATCCTATTTCCTTTGTTAAGCTTCGCCATAGTAACCTCCTTTTAATAACAAAAACAGCAAAGTTAAGCTTAAATACCTTTGCCTTTTTCAACAAGCCGTTTCAAAACTCCAAGAAGATAATTCGCCTCTATTTTTGTATTAAATTCTGAAAGAGTTATTCTAAGAGAACCTCTACGGCTATTAGATTTACCCAAAGCCCTCAAAACTCTGTCATCCCCTGTATCATTTGAATCACACGCGCTCGCAGATGAAACACATATCCCTTTTTGAGACAATGCCAGAACCAAAAATTCAGAATCAAACCTTGGAAAAGAAGCATGAATATTATTGAATATTCTTTTTTCCAAAGAACCGTTAACTTCTCCCCCTAATTTAACAACTCCTTCAATAATATAATCTCTCAATTCTTCTACTTTTTTCCAATCTACTTTTCTATGAATCTCCAGAGCTTTCGAAAAACCTGCAATGCCTGGAACGTTCTCTGTCCCGGACCTAAGATTTTTTTCCTGATGCCCTCCGAACAAAAACGGAGAAAGTTTTTGTTTTTCATCCACAAAAAGAAAACCAACCCCTTTAGGACCTCCAATTTTATGAGCCGAACAAGACAAAAAAGAAATGTTATTTCCACGGACATCAATTCTTTCTTTTCCATAACTCTGCGAGCAATCTGTATGAAACAAAACACCATATTTTCTGCATATTTTTCCAATCCTGCTTAAATCCTGAATAACACCAATCACATTGTTAACATGTACCACTGACACAAGCAAAATATCAGAGTAGTATCTCCCCAAATATTTTTCCAAAAATGCATAGTCTAGCAAACCATAAGAATCAACAGGTATTTCCACAACATCAAATCCCTTAGTCTTTAAAAATTTCGAGGTTTCATATATAGATGAGTGCTCTATAGAACTTATCAATATTCTTTTCTTCTTTGAATTTTCAGAAAGAGCGCGGAGTACAAAATTATTAGACTCAGTAGCTCCGGAAGTAAAAATTATCTCTCCGGGTCTTGCATTAATCTCCCTCGCTAGATTATTCCTTGAGGCATCTAATATTTTTCTCGCTCTTTCTCCCAAGATATGATGTGAAGAGGGATTGCCATATCCGTTTACATGCGCTCGCTCCATCTCGCTTATGACTTCATCGTAAGCCTTCATAGTCGATGCATTATCCATATATATCATTTTCATAAAAAGATAAAGTCCAAAACCTTTTTATTGTTATCTGAAAAGCATAAGAGAAATATTATAAATCAAAGAGTCTAAAAAATCTATGCGAAGAGGCAGAAAAAATAAGAATCTATGGTTACTAGGAAGTTCAAGCTTCTTTAATGACATAGGGAGCGAGATGATAACTCCTCTTCTACCTCTATATATGAGTCAAATAGGTGGCGGAGGAATAGCCGTCGGCCTATTGAGTGGAATGCGTGAAGGTGTCTCAAGCATGGTTCGCCTATTAGGTGGATGGTTGTCCGATAGAAACGGAAAAAGAAAGCCTTGGATCTTTCTTGGATATTTAATCTCATCAATTCTAAAAATATTTCTTTTCTTTTCAAACTCCTGGCAGACAGTCGTTAGCATCGTTTCATTTGAAAGACTTGGAAAATTAAGGGATGCCCCACGGGACGCAATACTCGCAACATCAACAAAAAACAGAGGCAGAGGATTCGGCATTCATCAAATGATGGACACCGCTGGAGCGATATTTGGAATACTCATCCTAATGATATTATTTTCGAAATTTAATTTAGAGTATAAATCAATTTTCCTTATAGGTGGTATAATTGCTCTTCTTTCCATAATCCCAATATTCTTCGTAAAGGAAAAAAAATATAAAAAAGACAAAGAAGGAATCATAAAAAGTGTAAAAAACATAGACAAGAAACTTTTCTATTTCATAACAGTATCAAGCATATTTACACTTGGAAATTTTGGACTTTATATGTTCCTTGTGCTTCTCGCAAATGATATCACAGGAAGCATGATAAAAACCCTCCTCCTTGTTCTTGTATTCAATCTGTTATTCTCTTTGTTTTCGGTTTATTTTGGAAATCTTTCAGACAAAATAGGAAGAAAAAAAGTTCTCCTTATTGGTTACTCACTTTTCATCCTTGTCTGTATAGCCTCTCTGTTCGCAAAGTCGTATATAATTCTAATCTGTATCTTCGCATCGTATGGTTTAGTAAATGCCATCACAAGCGCAGACCAAAGAGCATATGTAGCAGACCTATCCGGAAAAAATAAAGGCACATCTATAGGATTTTTTAATATGATGATAGGATTAGTGAATATCCCTGCCGGAATAATCGCTGGAATTTTTTGGAACATCAGCCCCAAGGCGATGTTCTCATATCTAAGCATAGTTTCCATACTTGCTCTTTTCCTTCTGACATTTGTGAAAGAAAAACGCGATTAAAAAATAAAAATCTTTTTAACGCCAGCAAACTAATCTTACTATGCAAAAAGAGGAAACATTTCACGACAAAAGCACAGAATATGTGCTTAAAGAATTCAACTCCAGAATAGAAGGCCTAAGTGAGGAAGAATCTAAGAGAAAAAAGCAGAAGCATGGATCAAACGAGCTCCCAGAAAAAAGCAAAGCCTCTTTCATCATACTATTTTTAAAACAATTTAACAGTCTTATGATTTACGTTCTAATAGCTTCGGCAACCATATCTTTTTTTCTAGGTAGGTTAATAGACGCATATGTAATTCTTGCAGTAGTGCTTATCAATGTTCTACTCGGATTCTTCCAGGAATACAAGGCTGAACAGACGATAAATTCTCTTAAAAAAATGATAATCCAGCAAGCAAAAGTTTACAGAAACGGAGAGCTTATCCTAATACCTTCCAATAAGCTCGTTCCAGGAGATATAATAGAAATTGAAGAAGGAGATAATATTCCAGCTGATTGCAGAATAATTGAAACGAAAAATCTGAAAACTATAGAAACTTCTTTCACAGGAGAGCCATTTGCAATTGAAAAAAACGCACGAATCCTTCCTGCCAAGACAAGATTTTCAGAAAGAACAAATATGGTATTTTTAGGTACGTTTGTGTCCTCAGGCAGTGCCAGAGCAATAGTTACCGCAATAGGCGATAAAACAGAAATAGGAAAACTTGCACGAACTATAGAAACAATAAAAACGAAAAAAAGCCACTTCAAAGAAAAGACGGACACTTTGGCTAAATATGTAGCGACAATGGCTATAATTGGCGCAATAGTCACCTTCCTAATAGGATATTTTCTAAGAGATTTTTCATTCAACGAGATGTTTCTTTTTACCATGGCTTCTCTCGTAGCTGCAATTCCAGAAGGCTTGCCAGCAGTCTTAGCAATTGTTCTTGCCATCGGCGCAAAAAAGATGGCGAAAAAAAATGCAATAATCAGAGACAGATACGCAACAGAAACCTTAGGTATAGTTGACGTCATAATAAGCGACAAAACTGGAACAATAACTGCAAATACTATGACTGTAGAAAAAATTGTCCTACCTGGTCAGCAAGACATCAGAGTCACAGGATCCGGATGGAAACCAGAAGGCCAATTTTTTCAAAATGATAAAGAAATAATACCCTTAGAAAATAAACAACTAGAAAAATTTCTAAATATCGTAGTTTCCTGCAACAAAGCAAATCTCTTAAAAGAAAATCAAAAAAATTACAGCATAATCGGCGAGCCAACCGAAGCAGCCCTCATAGTCCTTGGAGAGAAAGCAGGCATAAAAAAATCAGTATTATTAGAAAAAGAAAAAAGTATAGACGAAGTTCCGTTCAACTCGGAAAATAAATATAGGGCCGCGCTCTGCCTATTAAAGGAAGAAAGTGCAGGAAAACATATCTACATTGTAGGCGCTCCGGAGCAGATAATAAAAAACTGTTCATTTATTTTAAAAAATGGAAGAAAAACCGCGCTCATAGAAGAAGACAAAAAACAACTAGAAAGCAAAATAAATGACATGACAAAAAACGCAATGCGAGTTCTCGCCGCAGCTTATAAAGAAGTAGACGCTGAATATTCTAAAATAGACGAAAATAAAGTTGACGAGTTTGTGTTTGTAGGTATGGTCGGAATGATGGATCCTCCAAAGCCAGAAGTGAAAAAAGCAATAGAAAAAGCAAAAAAAGCAGGAATAAGAGTAATAATGGCCACAGGAGACCACAAAAACACTGCTGTAGCAATAGCAAAAGAAATAGGTTTGATAACTAAAGAAGAAAACAGCGTTCTTACGGAAGATGAATTAATAAAAATGTCTGAATCAGAATTTAAAAAGGCAGTGAATGAAGTTTCAATCTTTGCAAGGTTAAGTCCGAAAACAAAAATGAAAATTGCAAAAACATTACAGGAAGAAGGCAAAATAGTCGCAATGACTGGAGACGGCGTGAACGATGCTGCTGCTCTCAAACAAGCAGATATAGGAATTTCAATGAATTTAACAGGCACAGATGTAGCTCGCGAATCTAGCAAAATGATTCTCACAGACGATAATTTCGCATCAATAATTTATGCTGTCGAAGAGGGAAGAATAGTATTCAAAAACACAAGAAGAGTTTCATTCTTCCTTTATACCACCAGCTTTGCACAGTATGTGACTATAATAACTAATTTGGGTCTGGGCCTGCCCCTTCCACTTTTACCAACTCAAATTCTCTGGTTGAACCTAGTAACAGCAGGTATAACAAATCTCGCAATAACGGTAGAGCCAAGCCACCATGACATTCTCGAAGACAAGCCAAGGAAAAAAGAAGACAACATAATAAACAGAGATATAGTTCCATTTCTTATCTTGATGTGTCTGACAATGTCTATCCCTACATTAATATTATTTGACTATTACCTATTTGACGAAAGCAAAGCCAGAACAATCGCATTTGCAGTCATGTCCCTTACACAATTATTTAATATGTATAACATGCGCGCACTTAAAAGAAGTATTTTTGAAATAGGTGTATTTAGCAATAAATATGTGAATATTGCATTCCTCATATCAGGATTTCTCCTCTTTATAGCAATATTTGTCCCGCAAATTAGAGGCATATTTGGATTTACAATCTTGTCCTGGAAAGAAATATTGTTAATAGTTGGAGTGTCGTCACTTACAATTTGGTCCGCAGAAATATACAAAGCAGTTAAAAACAAAAAGCCAAAAGAAGAAAGCGTAAAGAAATAAACCAATTAACTATCTATTGATCTTCATACTCTGCAACTTCATCAGTCATATAATTAACCTCGACGCCAGCGCCTTTGAAAAGAGACCTGGACTCATCCGCCCCATGATATTTCTTCTCTGAAACAACTTTTTTTATTCCAGAGTTTATTATAGCCTTCGCGCAATAAGCACATGGTTCCATTAAAGTATAAATCGTGCTACCATTCAGTTGGATTCCATCCTTAGCAGCCTGAGTTATAGCATTAAGTTCTGCATGAATAGTTCTCGCACAATGCTTAGTTTCCTTCCCATTCTCATGAACAACCTTGAGCATTATATGTCCAACATCATCGCAATGAGGCATTCCTGAAGGAGAACCTACATAACCAGTAGCCAAAAGCCTCTTATCCTTTGCAATTACCGCACCATTTCTTCCCCTGTTACAAGTAGCTCTAAGCCTTACAGCCTTGCATATAGATATAAAGTACTCATCCCATGTGGGTCTCTCAATTTCCATAAAATTCGTGAGTTTCTTAGATATTTATACTTAATGATTCCGTGTTTTGTTCGATTTGTTAAAAAATAAATAAAAAATAAAAAATAAAATTAAGCAGATGCAAGTTCAGCATCTATTATCTGTTTGAAATTTGCAAAAGGTTGAGCACCACTGATTAATCTGCCATTAACGAAAAATGCAGGAGTTCCAGAAGCACCAAATGACTGTCCCTCAGCCATATCCTTTTCAACTTCAGACTTATATTTCTGCGAATCAAGACAACTTGAGATGTCATAACCGACAGATTTAGCCCAGGCCTTCAGATCCTCATTTGTGTATTGTACAGTTGATTTTACAGATCCTCCATCTAGAGTATTCTGTTCCTGGAATAGCTTATCATGATATTTCCAATAAGCAGTATCTCCTCCCTTCTCCCTTATACATTCAGCAGCTATTGCGGAAGGCATAGCCATTGCATGGAAGCTAAGAGGGAAATCCCTAAAGACTAATTTAACCTTTCCAGTCTCTATGTATTCCTTCTTCAACTGAGGATAAGTATCCTGCCAGAATTTTCTGCAGAAAGGACATTGGTAATCTGAAAATTCAACAATAGTCACAGGTGCTTTTTTATCACCTAAAACTGCATCATCATCCACATCAACATCAACCTTAGCAGGTTGAGAAGGGACGTTATTTGTCGGAACATTCACTGCAGCTCCCGTTGTAGTCGTCGAGTCTCCTGTCGTGAAAAAAACAAAAGCTCCTATAACAACCACTGCTAAAAGCACAAAAGTCGAATACTTCCAAAGGTTTTCCTTTTTTATCGTTATGACTTCATTATTTGAGTCCATTCAATTAAAACCTCCTTTCATCTTGATTATCATAATCAATTAAGTTTGCACACAGGGTTATAAAGTTTTTGCGTTATGCGATATATAGAAAAAATAACAATCAAATTAGCTAAAACCAGAACCTCAAGTCCCTTGAAAGGCAAAACCGCCAGCGCAGAGCCTAAGCCTACAGCACTCAAAAAACCAACACCACATGCAATACATCCCGGAACAGCAGCGCCCAGAATAATCCCAATACTTCCAAAAAATCCGGATTTATCTGAAACAGGATTTTTAAGAATGCTAGCTCTATAAAAAAGAAGAGAAATAAACACTCCGACAAAAAAACTCATTAAAACTACCCCTGTAAAATAAACTGTTTCAACTCTGTTAAAAAATTCAAGAGAAAGAACAAACATCGTTCCAACTGCTCTGAAAAAACCTAAAGCATTATAAAAAGAAACAAAATTAGATATATTTAACATTAGTCCATTTAATAAAAAGAAGGCGAACATAGATATCAAAGCAATTAACGTATATTTCCCTCTACTAAACAACCTCATAAGAACAACGTAAGACTTGTAAACACTCATCTGGTAAACTGAAAAACTGAGTATATAATGTTTTCTCACAGCAATCTTTATATAGTGCCAAAATATGGAATAAAAAAGATGGTAAAGAAATGTATCTATTGTAAGGGTGAAATAAGCTCTGAGTCGGTTGTTGATGTTTGCAGAAGATGCGGAATAGGTGTCTGGGGCGAAAAAATGTTTAATGCCATAGTCAGCAATATGGAAAACGCCAAAGAAGCAGGAGATCTATATCAGGGTTCCGTCACAGAGCCGTCTGTTGGAAAAAAAACAGCAAGCTTTTCTCTAGGTCAATCCGATAACAAATTGTAAAGGTAACCTTTATAAAGCAATTCTTTTAGTAGTAAGTATGTTAACACATAAGAAACCAAGAGCAAAAGGAAAGTTTTCATTCACAAGATACTTCCAGGAATTTAAAGAAGGAGACTCAGTTGCGATATCAAAAGAGCTAACTTTCCCATTTGGATATAAGAAAACAATAAACGGCCGAACAGGGAAAGTTATTGAAAAGAGAGGATCAGCATACTATATAGAAGTAAAGGACTTGAACAAGCCAAAAAAATACCTCCTAAGACCAATCCATCTAAAAAAAATCCAAAACACAAAATGATATTAGGAAAAGAACCAGTAACGCTCGCAGAAACATTAGACATAATCAAAGACCTAGAAGAAAAGGAAGAAATAAAAAGCTATCTAAAAAGATTTGCAAAGACCGATAAAAAACAAGCTCTGGAAATCAAGGAAGAAATAAAAAAGCTAAACAATCTAAAATTAAAAGAAGAAAATATTGTAAAAATTGCAGATTTCCTTCCAAAAAAATCCGAGGAATTAAACAAAATATTAACAGAAGTTACCCTAACAGAGGAGGAAACAAATGCCATACTTGACATTGTTAAAAAATATTGAAAATGACAGAGAAAGAAGAATTTGCAATAATACTAGATTACCTTCCTTACGGCTACCCTATGGAAAAGAACAAAATGCCTGTCGCACAGGGAATTGGCACAAAAAATTTTCCTCTTCTTGAACTAATACCTAGACGTGGAATTTCTCTAGCCGTAAAAGAAAAAGTTTATATAGGTCCTGAAAAGAGAGATAAGATATACTTTATAGCAGGCAGATTGCAAAGAGAAAAACTTACTGAAACTGCAAAAAACCAGCTTAAAGAATTTGTTGAAGAAATAGTCAAGGAAAGAGAAAAGGAATTCGTGGAATTCTTCAATAAAGCACAAGCAATTAACACGAGACTTCATCAGGTTGAGCTTCTTCCAGGGTTCGGAAAAAAGCACACTCAGGAAATCATGCAAGCAAGAGACGAAAAACTCTTCGAATCTTTCGAAGACATAAGAAATAGAGTAAAAACAATACCTGATCCGAAAAAAGCGATAGAGAAAAGATTCCTTGATGAATTATTAGTAAGGCAGAGATTTGGCCTTTTCGTTAAATAAAATGGCAGAACAAAAAAAACAAGCGACAAAAACTCCGGAGAAGAAAGAATACATAAGACCGAATCAGCAGGAAGAAACGCTGGTTAGAATAGCTGGGCGTGACATATTAGGATCAAAAAGCACACTTGTAGGTCTGACAAAAATACGAGGGATATCCTGGAGTATCGCAAATGCTGTATGTCATATTCTTAAATTAGATAGAAAAAAGAAAGTTTCAGAACTAAAAAAGGAAGAAATACAAGAAATAGAAAAATTCATAAAAAATATACCATTAAAAGAATTTCTAAAAAACAGAAGGTTTGATAGAGAAACAGGAGAAAGCAAACACAAAACCGGGACTGATTTGGAAATTGCAAAAGACTTTGATATAAGAAGAATGAAAAAGATAAGGAGCTATAAAGGAATAAGACATACCTCTGGTCTGCCTGTAAGAGGTCAGAGAACAAAGTCCCATTTCAGATCTAAAGGAAAAAGCGTCGGAGTCAAGAAAAGAGAAGGAGCTAAGAAGAAATGATAAGAAAAAAGAATAGATTCCAGAAGCCTAGGAAGATGTATGAAAAGACTAGAATAGAAGGAGAAAACATAATAAAAGAAAAATACGGATTAAAAAACAAAAAAGAAATTTGGAAGACAATAGCAAAAATTAGATACTTCAGACACAGAGCACAAGCTCTTGCAAAAAGCTCTTCTGAAGAACAGGAAGTGCTTTTCGGAAAGCTAAGAGAAATAGGGTTAGACATAAAAAGTACAGCAGATGTTCTAGCTTTAGAAATTGAAAAGATTCTAGAAAGAAGACTCACAAGCGTAGTCTACAAGAAAAAACTCGCCAATAGTATGAAGCATGCAAGACAACTCGTAAACCACAAAAAGGTAATAGTTGGAGAAAGAGCTATAAATGTCCCCAGCTACCTAGTCCCGATAAGTCTAGAAAACTCTATAAGGATAAGAGAAAGAAATAAAAAAGCTCCTTCTGTTAAAGAAACCGAAGCGGAGAATGCAGAATGACTGAACAAGAAATTGTAAAAATGGAAGAAACTGAAGAGCCCCACCATGTAGCGAAAGATGGAAAGACTGGAATAGCCTATATTTATAGCTCTCCAAATAACACGATAGTTCACATTACAGATCTTTCAGGAAACACAATATCTAGAGTATCAGGTGGAATGATAACAAAACACAGCAGACTGAAATCAAACCCTACTATAGCAATGTTCGTAGCAAAAAACGCTGCAGAGAGAGCCACCGACCTAGGATTTTCAAAATTATATATAAGAATGAAAGGCCAAACTAATATTGGATTCGGACCTGGAGCGCATGCGGCAGTAAAGAGTCTTGGAAAAGGCGGTTTCGAAATAATAAACATTCTTGAAACAACAAAAGTTCCAAGAGGCGGACCTAAGAAGAAAGGCGGAAAGAGAGGAAGGAGAGTATAAAATGCAAATAATAAAATCAACAGAAGAAAGAGTAATAATCAGGATGGAAGCAAACGAAACGATAGCCAACGCAATAAGAAGAAGCATCTCCGAAATTCAGACTCTTGCCATAGATGAAGTAGAAATATTCAAAAATGATTCGGCACTTTATGACGAGATTCTCGCACAAAGAATAGGTCTTATACCATTAAAAACAGAAAAGGGAATGTCTCAAAAAACAAAAATAGAATTAAAACTGATGAAAAAAGGGCCATGTACTGTTTATTCAAAAGACCTCGACGGAAATGCAGACATAATCTATGGCGAAATACCTCTCACAATTTTAGGAAAAGAGCATAAATTAGAGCTTGTCGCCACGGCATCATTGGGAACAGGAAGAGAGCATGCAAAACATCTCCCAGGATTATGCTACTATAGACATCTTCTTGAAGTAAAAAGTTCTCTTCAAACAGATAAAATAATAGAGAATTCAAAGTTCGGTCTTATAAAGCCAGAAAAGAAAGGATCAAAGTGGCTATGTGACCTTAACAGTAACGAAATAAATGAGATAGAATCCCTTGACAAAGAATCTATATCTGATTCAAATGAAATACTTTTCGTCATAGAGTCCTATGGCTCAATGAGCGCTAAAGACATCCTAACAAATTCTATAAAAGCCCTAGAAAACAACTTGGAAGACTTTGAAAAAGCCATCAAGTAAACCAGCTCTTGTTCCGTCAAAAATTTTAAACAATAGTGACCTTTTTAAAACCTATTTATCTGTAAAATTTAATGCGGAGATGCCAGAGTGGTCAAATGGGTCACGTTAAGGCCGTGATAGCTTAGTGCTTACCTAGGTTCGAATCCTAGTCTCCGCATTTTGCAACCGAAGGTTGCATCATTCGCGCTAGCGAATTGTGAACTCTGCTCAGCCGAGCAAGAATTATAGTTTCTTTCAACTCCTAGAAGATTTCTTTTCTAAAGAAAGCTTGTAG
>CAZEOE010000017.1:0-14987 GCA_964513665.1 Candidatus Woesearchaeota archaeon
CATTTTGTTCATTTTTTCCTTAAGATAGGTAGTTTAAAAATATTCGTTGTTATGTCAAGATTGTTTTTGTCTACCTTGAGAAATGTCTAGTTGGTGAAAAATGCAAAAAGTTTATCTAGTTTAATTATTTCATTTTAGGGATTAATATGGGGTTGTCTAGGACTGAACTGAACAGAATTGAAAAAGAATTTACAAATCAATATGATGGGTACGGATATGTTAATGGTTGTGCAATTGATAGCTTAAGAGCACAACAAGGCGTTCAAAAAGAAAGATTATCTTTAGGAGATGGAGAATCATTAGATGATTTGTGCTTATCAGTCATGCTTAGTTCGAAGCCACCAGAGAACTTGCAGTTTCCATCGAGATATAAAGGCGTGCGAGTTTTTTATAGTCTCGTTGGGGAAATAACTGCATGGTAAAATTCTTGTCTTTTGATCTTTTCTTTACTGCTCTATTGATGAGGGTATTCTCAAGAATCGGGTTGTCTTAATTGTTTGTTACACGCTGTTTTGTGTGTCTAGAGTGTTGTAGAGATGTAATAGGAGATGCGATAGACATACTGTTTTGTTTTTTATTCCAGGAAAATTAAGATTAGTGTCGTCTCCGAAGTATTTTCTGAACCTATCTTCTAATTCTTTGCGTTCTCTCTGACTATCTTCATGAATATCTCCATTTTGGGTATATGCGATTTCTGCGGTCGTTAAATTTCCATTTAAATTATGCATTTCGTAGAAAATATCTTTTGTTGCTTTGACTATTCTTTCTATGAGTCCGCGGTTTATGAGAGTATGATCGTGAGATTCAAGCTTTTGAGTCATAACAAGGCAGGTTAATTCTGTCCTTAAATTTTCGTCAGAACTTTGTGGCATTTTTATGGCAGAGGTCTATTTTATTTCTGCCTTTATTATTCTTACTTCTTCAACTGGGGCGTCATTGCTGTCTGTTTCGACTTTTGAGATTTTATTAACGACGTCCATTCCGCTTATTACTTTTCCGAATACAGGGTGTTTTCCATCTAAAAATACGTTGTTCGCTACGTTTATGAAAAACTGGCTTCCTCCTGTGTTTGGTCCTGCATTGGCCATGGAAATTGTGCCTATTAGATTGTGGTTGTTTGGAGAGAACTCATCTTTTATTACATATCCCGGACCTCCTGTTCCGTCTCCTTTTGGATCTCCACCCTGAATCATGAAACCTTCAATTATCCTGTGGAATTTAATTCCGTTGTAAAATCCTTCATTTACGAGTTTTTCAAAATTTCCGGCAGTTATCGGCATGTCCGAGTATAACTCGATCTCTATTGTGCCATGTGTTGTTTCAAGAACGGCTATTTTGTTTTTTCTTTCCTGTGACTGGGCTAAAAGTGAAACCATCACAATTACGACCAAAATACCCATTATAAACATTCCTGTTCTTTTGCTTATTTTTATGTTCTGCATCATAGGCTATCGCTTTTTGGGTTTTTAAGTTTTGTTTTTTGTGCTACAACTTATCCAGACCCAGCCAACTTGTTATAACAGACATCTTTAAATAAGGGCAGGTTTACTTTTGGCGATGAGAAAGGCGAATCTGGAGAGGACATTGATGATTCTTATTATTGTTCTTGTAATGGGTGCTTTGTTTGTGTCTTTGTCTAAGGTTGAACGGGAAAGAAAAGAGACTAATGTTGATTTTCTTGATTCTAGTAGAGTGAGTTTAGTTGTTTCTGAGAATGTCGAATATTACGGGGGCTTCAGAGGATATCTTTCAAGGCCGAAGGCTGAGGGAGTTTACCCTGGAGTTGTGATGATACATGAGTGGTGGGGGCTTAACGATAATATAAGGCAAATGGCTGACAATCTGGCTTCTCAAGGGTATATTGTTCTCGCAGTTGATTTATATGGAGAGGTTACAAATGATTCTTCTAGGGCGAGAGAGCTTTCTTCTAATGTGAGACAGAATCCTGAACAGGCAATGGATAATTTGAACGGCGCCGTGGAGTATTTGAAGGAACAGAATGCTGACGGAATGGCTTCTTTGGGATGGTGTTTTGGGGGAGGACAATCATTATCTATATCTTTGAGAAACGAAGATATTGATGCTACTGTTATATATTATGGAAATTTGGTGACCGATGAGGAAAATCTATCTTCTCTGGATTCACCTGTTCTTGGAATATTTGGCTCAGAGGACAGTTCTATTCCTGTTGACAGTGTTGAACTTTTTGATTCTTCCTTAGATAGTTTGGGAATTGAGAACGAAATTTATATTTATCCTGGAGTGGGTCATGCCTTTGCTAATCCTTCGGGTATGAATTATGCACCAGATGAGACGAAAGATGCATGGGATAAGACGCTTAGATTTTTAGAGAAACATATGAAGAATTAGATTGTTTTATAAACATTAGTAGCGTGTTTTTTACGAAGAGGGAATATGGAACAGACATTTTTGACTTTACTGGCATTCTTGCCTTTTGTCTTGGTTTTTTTGCTTTTGATAGTATTCAGAATTCCTGCTGTAAAGACTATGCCTATTGTTTTTTTTCTGACTTTAATCGGCGCTTTGTTTGTTTGGAAAGTTGGGTCTGCGTGGATTTTTGCATCAATTCTTAAAGGGATTCTGACGACTTTTGAAATAATGCTTTTGGTTTTTTTTGCTGTTTTTTTGATGCAGATTTTTGTGAGAAAAAAGAAGGTGTTGGTTGTAGAGTCCATTTTAACTTATATTTCTCCTGATGCAAGAATTCAGGGGATTTTGATAGCTTTTTTTCTTGGGGCTCTCATTGAAGGTGTCTCTGGATTTGGCACACCTCAGGCTATAACTGCTCCTTTGCTTTTTTCTCTTGGTTTTCCGGCTGTTTTATCTGTTGTTTTGGCTATGATATCAAACAGTGTTCCTGTTTCATTTGGCGCGGCAGGAACTCCTATACTTTTTGGTTTGGGTTCTCTGGGCTTTAAGGATGAGGTTATAAAGGAAGTAATTGGTAATGTTGTATTCATGCATTCTGTCGCAGGGATAATAATTCCCTTTGCGATAGTTTATTTTATTGTGCAAGCCTCCAGACATAAATCTAACAGATTAAGACTGATTTTGGAATGCGCTCCTTTTATTTTATTTTCTTGGATTGTTTTCGTGATACCTTATTTTTTCGCTGGAAAGTTTATAGGGGCTGAGCTTCCTTCCATTTTAGCAGGACTAGTTTCTTTGATTTTTGTTAGTTTTACAGCGAGACACGGATTATTTGTTCCTAAGAATATTATCCATTTTAAGCCAAGGGAAAATGTGAAAAAATTCAGCAGAGGGGAAAAGATAAAAGCTGTTCTTCCATATGTTTTACTTATATCGATTTTGTTTTTGTCCAGAGCAATACCCTTCGTAAAAACTACTGCGCAGTATCCAAAGATTTCATTTTTAAGGATTTTTGTTACGGATGTGAGTTTTTCTTTCATGCCGTTTTATACGCCATCATTTTTCTTTCTCATTTCTGCTTTGTTTTCAATTTTCTTGTTTAGAGTTAAAAAGAAAGAGGTTTATTTGTGTTTTCGGGACTCTTTTAAGAAAATAAAATTTGTTTTTATTTCTTTATTGTTTACGCTGTCTTTTGTTCAGCTTCTAATTGTTTTTGATAAGAATTTTTCAGGATATCCTGGAATTATAAAGATATTTGCTGATTCGTTCGTTGGTTTTGGGGAGTTTTATGTTTTTGTGGCTCCATTTTTGGGAGTTATTGGGGCATTCATAGCAGGAAGCAATACAGTGTCTAATCTTTTGTTTGCTCCTATTCAGGCGCAGGCTGCAGGTTATTTATCTCTAGATCTTGCAGTTATACTTGGGCTACAAGTTGTTGGGGGAGCTATTGGAAACATGATAGCTATACATAATATTTTGGCTGCAAGTTCTACAGTTGGGTTGCACCATGAAGAAAGCAAAGTGATTAGGAAAACAATTATCGTAGCTGTTATTTATTCCCTTATTGCGGGCTTTTTGGCTTTTTTAATGCTTAAATAAATAAAAAAGAAAAAATAATTTATTTTTAAATTTCATTTTCTAAATGTGCGATTTTTTCTGAGACGCCTTTAGACTCTCTATCCAGAGACTCTTTGTAGTCTTTTAACATCTGGATTTTTTCTTCCTTTGTTAAAAAACTTCTGGATTGATGCCCATAGCTTACCTGACAGCATACCATTTTTTCACCTCCCTTGTGTTTATATCGTGCATCCGATATTTGATGCATAGAAGTATTTAAATATATCGGTTATCCAATATTAATATGAAGGATTGCGGGTATTGTTGTGATATGCGAGGATTCTTATCTTTTCTGATTTTGTTCTTATTATCTAAAAAGGAGATGTCAGGACAAGACCTTGCAAATGAACTTGAGAGGAGAAAAGGCGAGAAACCTTCTCCAGGAACTATTTATCCAGCGCTTAAATCTCTTAAGGAAGCAAATCTTATAACGGAAAGGAGAGAAAATAAGTTTATATTCTACTCTCTTACTGACGATGGGAAAAAAGGCTTAAAGAGAGCCAAGGAGAGGTTTTGCAGGACTTTCGCTGACTTATTTTAGTCTTTGCTAAGTTTTATAAAATATACTTTGCCAGTTCAACTATGGTTTATGAGAAAATAACTATGGAGGATAAGCATAGGCTTCAGGACCTTGTTGCCTTACTTGGAGATATACGCGGAAGACATACAGAACTTGTTACTGTGTTAGTTCCTGCTGGGACTAATATAAACGCGATAACAAGACAGCTTGAGAGCGAGAAGTCTACTGCCTCGAATATAAAATCAAAGCAGACGAGAAATAATGTTATAGATGCGCTGGATATGATAATAAGGGAGACAAAGGCTATGAAGAGCACACCTGTTAATGGGTTGGCGATTTATTGTGGGAATATTTCTGAAAGAGAAGGAGAATCAGATATTCAGATTTGGCTTATAGAGCCACCTAAACCTTTGAATGTTAAGACTTATAGGTGTGATCAGGTTTTTATTCTCGATCCTTTGATGGAGATGGTTGGTGTTGAGAAATTATATGGTCTTTTAGTTATTGACAGACAACAGGCGACAATTGGTTTATTGGAAGGCCGACAAATAAAAGTTCTTCAAAAATTAACTTCTGGAGTTCCAGGAAAGGTCAGGGCTGGGGGACAGTCTAGTCAGAGGTTTCATAGAATAACTGAGGGCTTGGCAAAAGAGTTTTTTAGACGCGTTGCTGATGAAATGAAGAAAATATTTTTTGATATGCCAAAGCTTAAAGGCATTCTTGTTGGAGGCCCAATTCCTACAAAAGAGGAGTTTTTGGAAGAGGGAAATCTTGTTACGAAGCTAAAGGAACTTGTTATTTCGGTAAAGGATATAGGATATGTGGATGAACATGGTTTGGAGCTTCTTGTTGAAAGTTCTCAGGAAGAAATAGCTGAACAGGAACTTATAAAGGAGAAGAAGTATCTTGAGAGGTTTTTTGAGACTCTTGGTAAAAATAGCAATTTTGCTGTTTATGGGGAAGAGAGGACACGTACTGCTCTTGAGAGGGGCGCTGTTGAGTTATTATTAATTTCAAATAAGTTTGATCAGGAGAAGGCTTCTGAATTTGAGAGACTTGCTGAAAATATAGGTGCTGAAGTTGTTTTCGTAAGTTTAGATAATCAAGATGGGGAGCAATTTATGAATCTGACTAAGGGAATTGGCGGAGTTTTGAGGTTTCCTTTTGAGTAATTTGTCACAGTGAAAGAGTGATTAAAATATTATTAAAAAAGGCGAGTATAAAAAACAATTTAAAGATGTATTTTTTCTCTTCTTCATGGAAGCGGAACCGGTAAAAAAGAGGTCGAAGCAAAAGCAGGATGATTTGGTTGTTGAAGCTAAAAACTTTTTTGAGGCATATAAAAAAGAACTGGCTGGCTATTTAAGAGATGGCGGGTCAATAATAAAGATGAGCTTTTCTGATCTTGCTAATTTTTCACCTGTTCTTTCTGAGGAAGTTATAAACTATCCAGAGGAGACCCTTGCTTTGCTTGAGGTCGCTCTTGAGGAAACAGGGCTTGTGACAAAACCAAGAGTCAGGTTTGTTGACTTGCCAAAGAGTGCATACGAAAAAATAAGGTCTATAAGAGCTAAACATCTTGATCAACTTTTATGGATTGAGGGGATTGTAAGACAGGCTTCCGATGTAAGGCCACAGGTTGTTAATGCAAGGTTTGAATGTCCTAACTGTGGCGCGGTTTTATCTGTTTTGCAGATTGATAGAAAATTTAGAGAGCCTTCAAGATGCTCTTGCGGGTGGAAGGGCAATTTTAAATTGTTAAGTAAGGAAATGGTTGATGCGCAGAGACTTGTGATTGAAGAGTCTCCTGATTCTCTGGAGGGAGGGGAACAGCCTAGAAGGATAAGCGTTTTTCTAAAGGAGGATCTTGTAGATCCGAGAATGGAGATAAGAACCACTCCGGGAAGTAGGGTGAGGGTTCATGGGGTTTTGAAAGAGGTTCCTGTTCCGTTGCAGACGGGTGCAATATCGACAAGGTTCGATATTGCTTTTGAGGCGAATAATGTTATTCCCTTGGAAGAATCTTACGATGATTTGTCTATAGGTGAGGAAGATGAGAAACAGATACGCGAGTTGGCTGCTGATCCAAATGCATTTAAGAAATTATCTAAGAGTCTTGCACCAAGTATTTACGGCTTTGATCTTGTTAAACAAGCAGTTTTGTTACAATTATTTGGAGGTGTTAAGAAGACAAGATCTGATGGGGGTTTGACTAGAGGGGATATACACATACTTCTTGTTGGAGATCCGGGAGTTGCCAAATCAGTTTTATTGAAGTATACTTCCAGAATAGCGCCTAAGGGAAGATATGTTTCTGGAAAAGCTGCATCAGGAGCTGGTATGACTGCTGCTGTTGTAAAGGATGAGTTTCTTAAGGGATGGAGTCTTGAGGCTGGAGCGATGGTTCTGAGCAATAAAGGAGTTGTTTGTCTTCATCCAGAGTCAAATGTGACAGTGGATAATACTATTAAACCGATAGAATCTCTTTTTGACAAGGAAAGTTTTTACAAAGAAAAAATTAATGGTGAGGAAGTCGAGGTATCTAAAGTAAGCAGAGAAGTTATTTCTTTACTAGGGGATGATCTTACTTTTGGTGTGAACAAATCTTCTCTTATAAGCAGAAAAAAATATTCTGGCGAGATAGTGAAAATAAATTTGGAATCTGGTTTTTCTTTAAAGCTTACTCCTGAGCACCAGTTGGTCGATGGAAATACTTTAAGGTGGTCTAAGGCAGGAGATTTTGTGAGTGGCGATTATTTACTTGCTCCATTGAAGTTGCCTGGAAATAAGAAAGAAATTTATATTTTAGACATTCTTCCAGATGATTGGATTGTTTGTTTGGATAAGGCTCATAAGGCAGAACTAAAGGATTTAATTTTGTCTAGATATAAAAATTTAAAAGAATTTAATAACGAGAACGGAATAAGTTCAAACTATTTATCTGGAGGAAAACAGATTAAGATTTCTCTATTCAGAAAAATCTTGAAAGATTTTGGAGTTTATGATATTTGGAAGGAGAGAGTTTTTAAATACGGTAGGTCAAAAGCAGGAGAGAGTTTGAAGGTTTGTAAAATAACACCTGATCTCGCTTACTTTATTGGCTTTTCTTATGGAGATGGAAATTTAAGTATAGACAAGAAGCATTCAAGGATTCATATTATTCAGTCTTTAAAAAATTTAAAACAAATAGATAGGATTAAGGAAGCTTTTAGTAATTTTTCTAATGGGGAGCTTCGTGAATATATAAAAGTCAAAAAATCTAATATTAGAGGAAAAGAAGTTGAGTCTGAATGTAGCACTTTATTGGCTAATTCTAACTTATTGACTTATATTTGTCAGTTTTTCAAGAAAGATTCCCTATCAAATGTTTTATTATTTCAGGATGATTGTTTAAGGTCTTTCATTGCAGGGTGTATGGATTCTGATGGCTGTATTTCCATAAAGAATTGTGTTAAGGATGGGAAAAAATATCAAGTAGCACATGTGGAGTTTTTGTTGACAAATGACGTGCGCGCTAATCAGAATTTTTTACTTGCCTTGAGAAGACTCGATTGTTATGGGAGGCTTATAGATAGAAAACCTATATCTTCGATTAGGATAACTGGCAGGGAAGATGTTAAAACACTTATCACCGAGATAGGAAGTTTGTCTGTTAAGTCTAAGCTGATTCCCGAACTTAACAAGTTTATTTCTTCTAGCAGTTCTAAGATACCTATGGATGTTGTTTCAAAAATTTGTGATAGGATTATTTTGGATTATGGGAATAAGACAGAGATTTTGAATAAAACAGGACTTTCTTCCGTGATTTACAATTACAGAAACAAAAAATTGATGCCTGCAAGAGAACAATTAAAGAAAATTAGGGATGGAATTTCTCTTTCCCAGGATTTGAATTCTGAAATTTCGGTGCTCTTACAAAGGGACTTTTTTATTGATAAAATTTTGAGTGTTGAGAGGGAAAAATATCAGGGATATGTTTATGATTTGTTCATTCCAGATACTCACAACTTTTTGTGTGAGGGAGTTATTGTTCATAATTGCATAGATGAAATAGAAAAGATGGATGAACAGGACAGAAGCACGATGCATGAAGCAATGGAACAACAGTCAGTTACTATCTCGAAGGCAAATATACAGGCGACACTTAGGGCAGAAACTACTGTTCTCGCTGCGGGAAACCCTAAACTTGGGAGATTTGACCCTTATACACCTATTCCGCAACAAATTGATATATCACCAGCTTTACTGAGCAGATTTGATGTTATTTTTATTCTTAGAGACTTGCCTAACAAGACAAACGATGAAGCCATAGCTTCTCACGTTCTTGAGGAACATAAAGGAGTTGTAAGAGATGTAATTAGTTCTGATTTGATAAGAAAATATGTTGCGTATGCGCGACAAAAGGTAAAACCTGCTCTTTCTGAGGAGGCTGTTGAGGAGATAAAGAAATTTTATATAAAACTTAGGTCTCAGCCAGGTAAGGCAGATTCAGAGATAAAACCAATACCTATAACTGCCAGACAGCTTGAGGGAATTGTGAGACTTTCAGAGGCTCATGCAAAGATAAGACTAAGCAAGGAAGTTACGGCAAAAGATGCTCAGATCGCTATTGCTTTGCTTAGAGAGTCTTTGATGCAAGTAGGTTATGATGAGGAGACGAAGACTTTTGATATAGATAAAGTCACGACAGGAATAAGCTCATCTAAGAGAAGCAAGATTATTGTTGTGAAAGAAATAATATCTATGCTTGAAAGCAGACTAGGGAAACTTATTCCTATGGAGGAGCTTGAGAAAGCGGTTGAGGAGAAAATTTCTAAGGAAGAGCTTGAAGATGTGCTCAATCAGCTGTATAAATCAGGGGAAGTATTTAAGCCAAGAAAGGGATTCATACAGAGAATTTGAGAATCTAAAAACTTAAAAGGACTGGATGTAAAGAAAAGACATGGAAAAAGCTGTTGCTGGAGATGTGTTTGGAAAGGTTAGAAATATTTTGTCTGATGCTCTTGGAGTTGATGAAGAAGAGATTAATCTTGAATCCAGACTCTCTTCTGACTTAGGTGCAGAATCTGTTGATTATTTAGACATTTCTTTTAGGCTTAAAAAAAAGTTTGGAATAAATATACCTTTAGATGAGATTCTTCCTTCTGATGCTTCTGATATATTAAGTGATACTGAAAATTATCTGGAGCCTCCAGCTTTAATGTACAATACATATCGCCAACAAAAGGAGTTAGTTGGAGGGAGACTTAGTTCTAAGGGTGTAGCTTTATTGAGGGAGAGGTATCCAACTATAGAATTTGAAACTTGCAGGGATGGAAGTTTAGATGTAGAAAGTTTGTCTTCTGCTACTAGAGTTAAACATCTTGTTGGTTATGTTAGACGGCGTTTAAATAATAAAGGGTGAAATGGAAGATCAAAATAGTCAGGTGATGAAGAGGAAGATAGCATATAAATTCAGAATAGGAGATGTTATCTCTGGAAAACCTATTTTGTTTGAGGACAAGCTTAAACATGTGGAGATTTTTGGAAGAGAGGTTGTTAGACTTAATTTAATTGCAAATGTTATTGACAAATACGTTCAGGATGGAGAGAAGAAATTTGGGAGTGTGACTCTTGATGATGCGACAGGACAGATAAAGCTGAAGCTTTTTGGAGAGGATGTTTCTAAAATAGAAGACCTGAACCAGGGAGATACTGTTATGGTTGTAGGTTTGCTTAGGAGCTGGAACAATGAGGTATATATTACTCCAGAGATAATTAAGAAGAAAGATCCTGCTTATCTTCTTGTGAGAAAACTTGAATCTGATCTTGATAAACCTAAAGTTCTAGACAGGGAAAAAGTTGCTGAACTCAAGGAGAAAATACTTTCTATTGTTAAGGAGAAAGATTCAGACGGCGGTGTTGAAATCGCTAAAATAATAACTGACTTGAAGGAATCTCCAGATGTAATAAACAGGGAAATAAAAAAGATACTTGAGGATGGTCTTGTTTATGAGCCTAGACCCGGGAAGCTAAGATATCTCGGATAGGGCTTTAGGAAATACAGGCTTTCACAAATGCGCTGAATAGAGGTGATGGATTCATAAGTGTTGAATTGAATTCTGGATGAGATTGTGTCGCTATGAAAAATTTATGGCTGGATATTTCTATAAACTCCACGAGCTTGTTGTCCTGACTTTTACCGCTTAAGTTTAAGCCATTTTCTTCTAGAATTTGATGATATTTCGGATTTACTTCGTATCTATGTCTGTGTCTTTCTGAAATTTCTGACGAACCATATATTTCTTTTACTCTACCATCTGAGAGTTTTGTTTTGAATGAACCTAATCTCATTGTACCGCCTTTTTCTTGCTTTTCATTTTGTTCATCCATTATCGTGATTATAGGATTGGTTGTGCTGAAATCTATTTCTGTAGAGTTTGCATCTTTTATATTGCATACGTTTCTTGCGAACTCTATTACTGCAAGCTGAAGCCCAAGACAAAGACCTAGAAATGGTATGTTATTCTCTCTGCAAAATTTTATAGCACTTATTTTTCCGTCTGTTCCTGTGGTTCCGAAACCTCCTGGGATTATTATGCCATTGTAGGAAAGAAGAGAATTCAAATTGTTTTCCTTTTCTAATTCTTTTGAGTTGAGCCAGGAAATTTCTATTTCTATTTTGTTTTCTGCTGAGGCGTGTTTAATTGCTTCAGATATTGACATGTATGAGTCTGTTAGATTATAGCTACCTATTTCAAGGTATTTTCCTATTACTGCTATCTTTATCTTTTTTTCTGAGTTTGTCAGATTTTGTATTTTTTCTTTCCATTTTTCCCAGTCTGCCTCTTTTTTCTTTTTTAAATCAAGTTTTTCAAGTATTTTGTTTCCTAATTTTTCTTTTTCCAATTCTAACGGAACTATATAGAGTGTGCTTTTTCCTTTTCTTGATGAGATGTCTGGCATAGATATAACATTTTCAGGACTTATATTAGCATATCTTTCTATTTTTTGCTTTCTAACTTCATCTAAAGGATCTCTTCCTCTGCATAAGATTATATCTGCATTTATGCCCTGTTCTTCGAGGAGCCTTATTGCTGTTTGTGTTGGCTTTGTTTTCATTTCTTCTATATGAGATGGTATTGGGAGATAAGTTACGAGAACACAGAGTACATTTTTTTCTCCCAATTCTCTTTTTAAATTTCTTACTGCGAGAAGAAAGGGTATGTTTTCATAGTCTCCTATTGTCCCTCCTATTTCAACTAGACAGATTTCTTTTTTTTCTGACGCTTCCTTTATTCTTTGTTTTATTTCTTCAGGAATGTGAGGGATGAACTCTACTGTTTTTCCAAGAAAGTCTCCATTTCTTTCTTTTTCGATTAGTCTTTTATATATCTGGCCTGTTGTGAGACTATTTTTTCTTGAGAGTTTAATATTCATGAATCGCTCATATGTTCCTATGTCCTGATCTGTTTCTCCACCATCTTCGGTTACATAGACTTCTCCATGCTCTGTCGGTCTAAGGGTTCCGGCATCAAAGTTGATGTATGGATCAATTTTTATTGCTGTGACGTCGAAACCATATTCCTGTAATATTTTTCCCATGGAAGCGGTGGCGATGCCCTTACCTACACCAGAAATTACACCTCCAACAACTATGACGAACTTTGTCATAAACTTTTAATTTTCATATGTTTTTAACGATTTCTATATGAAGAGATAACTGTGATTAACTTAATCAAGCCTTAATTATCTAAATCTACTAAGAAAAGATTTTTTTTCTTTTTTTGAGTTGAGTCTTACTGCGAGCCAGATTACAAGAATTAGAACTAAAAGTAGAAGAAGGAATCTCCATATGTCTGAAAAGTTTCTCCAATTAATAACTGAGCCCCAGAATATAGCCCATATTCCTGAACCGAGGAGTGCACTACCGACTGGTTCGATAGATAAAATGAAAAAGCCAACTATCAGCGCTATGAATCCAACTATAATTGCAACTAAAAACACGATCTTGGAATGTTCTTTCTGGGCATTTTCTAATTCTTTTTGACATTCTTGATAGAAATCACAATAACCGTTTATCCATTTTCCTCCGCTTTCTATGCATTCTGTAGAATTTGACTGGACTTCTTTTTCAACAGGAATTGGTACGGCGACTCTGTCCTGGCAGAAGTCTTCCCATTTTGGCGAGGGATGGAATGCCTCTATGCCTTGCCAGAGAGCAAGACCAAAAAGAATTACTATGCCAATGCCTAATACAAGATTCTTTATTTTCATTTATTTATATAATCCGGGAAGTTTATAAATTGTGCGACTAAACGTTCTATAATTTATTTGACTTACTAGAAAGCTTATATGTCTTTAATTTTTCATGTAATTTTCTACTTTAAACAACTGGCTGGAACAAGAATGTTTAAATAGACATATTTTATCTGATTTTTATGGATACTGGTGGCAGGCGATTGAGAGATAATAAGGGTTCTCTTTTAGCTTTGTTGGGTTTGTCAGGTGCGATAGTGGCAGGTATGGTTTTAAGGAAATATGAACGAGAGGAGGAATCTAGGTATCTTGACTGGGTCGGTAGATGTAGGGAGTTTATCACGGCAGAATATGGTGATCGAGTAGAGCCACTTACAGGGGAGGAAATAGACGAGTGGTGTAATGATTTAAGTGGTGGAAAGGGACTGCCTTCTTTGGATGAGATTATGATTTATCACTCGCGAAAGTGGAGCGAAATGTTAAATAATCCGAATACTATATGGTACACTGCAGTTCCTGAGGGTTGATTGATATTTTTGTGGGTAGAATTTATAATTAGTGGGACTAGATCGTTTTATAATTTATTTTAAGCAAAGTTTTATTAAATTCTAGGAACTTAAGGCTGTAATGACTAAAAAAGAATTAGCCAAAAGATATATCTCTTTATTTGAGAAATTAATTAACGAAAAAGATAAGGAGAGTCAATTAAAAATAGCAAAGGATATTGCAAATTATTCTACTCAGATCAATGATGATGTTCAGGAAAATTATTCAGATACGGTTTTACAAGAAATTCAAGAGGCTTGTTTACCTATGGAACATTGGAAAGATGGTACTGGTTATTGTGATTTAAATGAGACAGATATTAAAAGATTTATGAATAGGCTAAAGGAATTTATCTAGATATAGAAATACTTTGTTGGAACATTTCTTCCCTCAAATTTATGAGATATTAAACTAAAGTGTAACAGTTAGTAAATCAGATCACTTGCTTTCCCTTATCAAAAGATTAATGTTTTTATAGAACCTTTCTGCGTTTTCTAAGCTCTCTTTAGCTGGTTCAAGGTTAGCCTGCGGTAATGTTCGATAGGTAAACTTTCCTCGTTTTGACTTTTCTTTCGCAAAAATCCCCAATAGCTCTTCTGCTTTTACTACAATGTCTTTGTATATTGCGACAAGTTCTCTATCGATCTGTCCAGAATCAGCAAGTTTCTCAAACTCTTCTAACGTCTTTCTATGTTCTTCTGGTGGCGTTGTGATTATTTCTTTAGCATAAAGAAAAGCTTTAGCAGAATAAAATATGCAATAGTAAGAGTTGCTTATAACGTTACTAAAAAATGTTGAATCTTCTTTTAATTCTAAATCTGTCTTAAACTTTGTTTCTGTTGAAATCTTGAATACAGCATTAGCTAAGTCAAGCTCATTCTTTGCTCTGTTCAAATATAATATTTCCTTATTGTCTGAATCCATTTTTATGCGCATCCTTTAATAACTGATAATATATCTCAGAATTGTAAAATAGACGGCGCTTTTTAATAATCTGTTTGGCAAGATTTTCTTCTTCACGCAAAAGCATTTTAACAAAATCTTCAAATGTTATGTAATGTTCGTCAATGTTTACAGCATGATCTAATTTTATTTCATTCATATAAGGTTTGATTTTTTTTTCAGCTTCTTTATTTTCTATAAGTAAACATATATCTAAATCCGAACTTTTTACTTGTTTATTTTCCGCATAGCTACCGAATACAATAATGGAATAATTTTTAATTGGCGACTTTTTAATTATTTCAGATATTATTTTTAATTGTGTGAAGTTTAAATTATTTTGTGCTTCTAAATACTGTAGGAATTGGATAGATAAGGGGTTTTCTAGATTTAAGTCATAGATATCTAAATTTGCTTTTCTTGTTGATCTCAAAATATTATTATTGGCTAATAATTTAAGAGCATTGAAAACCCATGTTTTTGTTTTCTTCTCAGTTTCTTTCATTATCTCCGATATAGTTATTTCTCTAAACGGATTTTTTCTCCATAATTCTAATAACCTCACTTTCTCATTTGAAATCATATAGGTTATCAATGTTACTTATTTAAATAACTTTCGTTATCTATTTGAGTAATTGTAATTATTCACCCTAGATATTGGGATAGGGTGTCGCCAAGTTTATAAACTATTATTTGCGACTTTGTAAATGGATGATAGAGAATACGACGAATT
>CAZEOE010000018.1:0-3297 GCA_964513665.1 Candidatus Woesearchaeota archaeon
TTCATCCTGAGTGTGTTTCAATGATTTGAGCATATCAGCAACAAGAGCAAGAATCAAAAGAGAAACTCCGAATATCATGAAAAAGATAGACACGTTAAATAAAGTTCTCACAGGGGAAGTTACATGATAAATAAGCCAATAAACAAATGCATAAAGTCCTCCTATAAATCCCACACCAAATATAAAACTTGCAGGAAGCCCGAAAAATGTCAGTGGCTGAAAGTTTCTCAGAGTTTTGGCTATTATTCCAAGAGATTTAAGTCCGTATTTTATCAAATTTCCAGAGATTCTTGATTTTCTCTCCTTCGTGTAAATAACAGGCAGGGCAATCTCCTTTATCCTAAATCCCTTCTCAATCAAGTCTATGAATACCTCATGAGTATATGTGAATTTTCCCTGAAGATTTAGTTTTAATGCAGACTCTCTTGAGTAAGCCCTGAAACCGCATTGTGTATCGCTGAACTTTTTCCGCGTGATTAGATTAATTGTATTTGTAAAAAGCCTGTTTCCAAACACTCGCATTGGTGGCATGTTCTTTGTCATCTTAGGATTCAAAAACCTTGAGCATGTAACCATATCAGCCTTCTCATCTATTATCGGTTTTATCAATTTAGGAATGTCTCCCGAGTTAAATTGTCCGTCTCCATCAATATTCACAATGATATCAGCTCCGAGTTTCAAAGCATGCTCTATTCCTCTTTTAAAGTTCCTTCCAAGACCTAGATTTCCTTTATTTCTTACTATATAATCCGCTCCGGCTTCCCCAGAAATTTTATAAGTCATATCGGAACTGAAATCATCTAATACAAGGATGCTGACATTGGAAACTCCTTCAATCTCTCGCGGAACATTTCTTATGACCTCTCCGATAGTTTTTTCTTCATTATAAGCAGGTATCATCACGACAACTTTTTTAGGTACATGATTTTTATTCAAATCAATCATGTCACAAAAGCTACTTATCAGATTATAAAGATACTAAGACTTGGAAGGTTGTTTTTTAAAATAGATTTTCGGATTCTCTCAAAGCCTCGTCTATAGTCTTATAAGGAAGCCCTAATGCACTAAGAAGAATTTTCTGCTTTTGAGGTCTAGGAATATCAGATCCCAAGCAATACTTGGATATCTGAGTTGGACTTATTCTTGTCTCTTTTGAAAGATCTTTCTGTTTCATTCCTTTTCTCCTAAGTGCCTTTCTCATAAGATTTGCAAAAGCCATATTTCGCGGTCTTGAAGCCCTTTCAAGAGCGCAATCCATCTGATATTCACTTAGTCCATTATATCCTCTTCTAACTGCATATTCTCTGTTCAGATCTCCAAAATTTCCAGCCCCAGTTCTTGCAAGTCTCATATAGTTGTTATAAACATGCACTGTAACATTAAAGAATTTCGTAATATCCTCTGGAGTCTCTCCAGCAAGGACTCTTCTTCGGAGTTCAGATTTTTTGAAATCAGCAACTTTTGGATAAAATTCATCAGGCAACATATTTAATTTATTCGTAGCATCCATAAAAACTCCTGAAAATTTGAGTTTTTAAATTAAACTATAATCTGAAATCACGCTACTTTCTGGTGTGTTTCTCTTTGTTTTCTACGTCTTGAATACCTTTCACACAGGCCAAGTTCTTTTTGTATAACCTGAATAGATTCTTCTCTAATTTGACCTATTCTTTCCTTAGTCAGACCATAACTTTCTCCGACTACTTTGTCAGATTGGCCAAGAAAATATACTCTCACTAAGATGTCTCTTTCTCTTTGATCAAGTCTTTCTGATTCAAAAATAACTTGTCTGGTTCTTTCGCGCTCTTCTTGTCTTATCAAATTATCAAGAGGCGAATCTTCTATATGACTCACACCGTATTTAGGATTTATATTATAATTTTTTCTCCTCCTCTTCCTCCTAATCTGGCGATTCATGGATCTTCCAACAAAACTTAAAAAATTTGGGCTCCCGTGATTTGGATTATAGTGTCCAACACAATACAAGAATCCAAGGAGTGCATCTGAAGAACGATCTTCAAATTGACTATATCCTCCCTCCATAGCTATATGTTTTGCCAGACCGATAATACCCTTTGCAAGTTCCTCCATAGCTCCAGGATCATACTTGGCTCTTTCTGCCAATTCATTAAATTTTCTTTTTCTTTCCTCTCTATCCATAAAAACTCCTGAAAATTTGAGTTTTTAAATTAAATTATACTATAAAATCATGCAGCCTCTCGAATTGAACTGCCTATTTTTTCTAAAGATTCTCTTTTTATAATTCTGACTTCTTCCTCTGTGATGCGCATTATTCCACCAATTTCAGAAATCGGCAACCCCCGATAAATATGGCTATAAACAACAAATCTTCCCTTTTCATCAAGGGAATTCAAACCATCTGATAAGGCTTTCTTTAATTCTATATCTAAAGAAGAATTTGTTTTTTGATTTAAAAATGATTCAATACCTACCATGTGAGGTCTTTCTCCCCTTCTATCTAAAGCTAAGTGTCTAAGAAAAATTTCCCTGAATACTTTTCTTTTATGTCCTTCAGTTGTTGTTCCTTTTCTTTCTGGTTTAAGGCTCCTATCATATGCTCTTACAAACCTTTCTTCGAGTTCTTCATAACTCGGCAATGCTCCAAAATCAGAAACAAAATCTCTCTGTATCTCCCCAGCGAGCGCTAGCTGTCTTTTATATGCCTTATCATTTCCCTTCCTAAATTCATTATTTATCGAATTTTTCAAATATCTTTCAAAATTAGAGTCGCTTCTCTTGGGATTATAACCTGCTATCACTCTCCCGATAGCCAGTAGAGCACAGTCAAGTTTATCATGATAATCTCTTTTTCTATATTTTCTTTCAGCCATTTCACAAGCTATAGCTAAGCATCTTCTCCCAAGTTCTTCTCTAGCCTCAGAGTTATACTTAGCTCTTTTTGCCAATTCATTAAATTCTCTTTTTCTTTCCTCTTCATCCACAAACCATTTTAAAACACAGCCTTTTAAACCAGATTATAATATAAAACATACAATCAAAAATCTATAAAATAATATTAAGAGCTTTCTTCTCTTGTAATAGCGTTATAATGAGAGCAAACCGCATGATTATAAGAAGTACATCCAGGATGCACACCTTCTCCAAAACTCCTAGCAAGACACAAGTATCTTCCATCTTCTTCATTAAACCTGGCAGAAGGGCACATTGGATCTTGTTTGGGAAAAGCCGTAAAAATCTCTAATTTTCCTCCAACTACTATTTCGCCTTCAACCATCAAAATACAAAAAATCCCTCATTTTTAATTTTATGTGTTGT
>CAZEOE010000018.1:3397-13295 GCA_964513665.1 Candidatus Woesearchaeota archaeon
ATTTAGAAAAACCTGTCCATCTATTTTCCTTACCACATTTACACCCTTGACTACCTGTCCAGTTACATTATTTACAGGCAGAGCAAGAGCGTGTTTTTCATCATCAGATTTAAGATAAATAAGCGAGTCAGATAGATTCAGAGTAAAACCCAAACCAGATATTTTCTCAGGCACACTGAATTCCCGTCTATATCCATCACTTGCCCCGCTAGCCAGATCTATCTCCCTTTGAATATCTCTTGCAATGTCCTGAAATTCTACATTTACTCTTTCCCTTGTCTTATCGGCGATATTTGACTGAAGAACTATAAGAATTCCAGTAACAGAAAACATTATCGCTGCGATGAGAGCGATAAATTCAATCGCGGACTGCCCATTTTTTTGCATTTTACTCTTCAGATATAAGCGCTCTGCTTGTTTGAGCCTCCACTATTATTTTTTTTACACCTTCATTCGGGTCTAAACTTCCTCCAAGAGGAACATTGCTAGAAAAAGAGGTAGTTTCCTCACCATACGTTGTGGTGACATTGACAATTATTTCTCTTTCGGCTATCTCAATAGAACTAACTCCTTTCGGCAGATAAGCGGTAATTGAGAGTTGTGCAGGCTCACCTGAGTAGTACACAGTCTCAGCTGTAGATATCACTTTATTGAAAAAATTCTGCAACTGGTCAATTTTTATCTTTTCATTTATATTTGTAGAATAAAGGAATGCAAGTGAAACTACCCCAATTATGATAAAAGTAATGAATCCAACAAGTATCAAGTACTCCGTGCTTATCTGACCTCTCTCTTCTGTCATTTTGACAACATTTATAAATTTAAAATAAGTTTCCTGATATATAAAGATTCCTTAAAAGATGGTGAGTAAAAAAGCAGCCGTGACTATAGCTATATTTTTAGTTTTACTAATCGGAGTAGTCCACGGCTTCCTTCACAGCGTTTTATTTGGAACGGGAATTCCTGGGTTCTACCAGAGTGGCTCTCCCAGCTTCAATATATTTGGCTCCACACTTCTTGAGAATTACAACCAAAAATATTTCTTTTACTCCCTTCCGTCAAAAATAACCTTGATATTTGAGCTGAGTCTCCTGATATTTTTTCTTTTCATGCTTACTGTTCTAAACAAAAACGACGGCAAAGATGAGAAATATTTGATGGATCTCAAGGAGAAATATTTAAAGGAAAAGCATACAACTGATCTGGACATTCTATATAATATACTCAAGGAAAAAAAGAGACTGGAAATAGGAAAGATACCTAAGTTATTTGCTATCACAAAGCTGGATGCGGAGAACTGGAGCGAGATTTTAGAATCAGGAAATTTGGCAGTCATACATGCGCCAAAAATAGGCGACAGGGAGCTAGTCTTAAATGAGTAACAAACATCACACATCTGAAAAAATGACGAAGGAAGAATACGAATCAAAAATAGAGGAAGAGAAGTTAAAGAGAGAGATAATGAGGAAAGAAAGGGAGCATTCAGAAAGAACTCATCATAAGGGTCATCCGGCAAAACACATAGTTCATGAAAAAGCAAAACAGGATATACAAAAGAAAAATATTACAATTGAAGAAAAAGAAAGCGAAAAAAAATTACTCTATGAATCAATTTTTAAAAAAGAGGAAAAAACAGAGTCTAATAAATATGTAGAGACTTATAAAATAGAAGTCGATGGCGCAAGTGTAGATGTTAATATAACAAAGGACAAGGAAGGAATGCATTATGTCCTTATACGTCCTGAAATAGAAGTCGCAACCTCAGCATTACTAACCGAGCTAAGAAATGAACTCGTTTCAATGACAACAATAAATATGAACGAATTAATAGACCCTACGGCTTTCAATGCAATAAAAGACAGGTTTTTCAGGGACGCATCGACTCTTCTCAAAAGTAAGCTACCAACTATAGACAAAGATACTGAAAAGTTTCTTACAGGAAAATTAATTCAGGACATGCTTGGTCTTGGAGACATTGAGTTTCTGATAAATGATCCTTCTTTGGAAGAAATAGTCATCCCCTCAGCAAAAGAGCACATAAGAGTCTATAGTAAAAAATACGGGTGGATAAATACAAATCTGAAAATAGAGAGAGAAGATGAGATAATAAACTATTCAAATATAATTGCCAGAAGAGTTGGAAGACAGATAACAATATTAAGTCCTCTTCTAGATGCGCATCTAGTGTCAGGAGACAGGATAAATGCTGTACTCTATCCTATAAATACAAAGGGTAACACCATAACAATAAGAAAATTTGCAAGGGATCCATATACTATTGTCGACCTTATAAATAACAAGACTTGTGATATGGAAATTGCCGCTCTTATCTGGTTAGGCACTGAATTTGAGATGAATGTTTTGATATCGGGAGGAACTGCATCAGGTAAAACTTCTTTTCTAAACGCCTGCATGCCTTTCGTCCCGCCTAATCAAAGGATAATAAGCATTGAGGACACTCGTGAGCTTATGCTCCCAGAGTTTCTTTATTGGGCTCCATTAGTCACAAGAACGCCTAATCCTGAAGGGAAAGGAGAAGTAAGCATGCTTGATCTGCTTGTAAACTCATTGAGAATGCGCCCCGACAGAATAATTCTTGGAGAAATGAGAAAGAAAGAGGAAGCCACAGTATTGTTCGAAGCGATGCATACCGGTCATAGCGTTTTCGCAACAGTCCACGCAGATTCTGCAGCAGAGACAATTTCAAGGTTAATGAATCCTCCTTTAGATATCCCTGCAAATTTGCTTAAAGCTGTGAATCTGAATGTAGTAATGTTTAGAGACAGAAGAAGAGGTATGAGAAGAGTCATTCAGGTCGCAGAATTCGAAACAGCAGGGAACACAGCAAGATCAAACATACTTTATAGGTGGAGCCCTGATCAGGATAAGATGATAAAACACAGCGAAAGTTCTAGGTTCTTCGAAGATATAAGCAGGAATACTGGTTTATCAAATAAAGAAATAGAGAATTATCTGGAGGAGAAGAAAAAAATACTATCCTGGCTGATTAAACATAGTGTACGAAAATTGGATGACCTTGGAAAAGTTTTCAACTTATATTATACCAATAAAGAATTTCTCATAAACGCGCTTGAGAGGGATGACATGAACTCGGTTCTGCTTAAAAAATGAAATTCAGAATACCATTCACAATAGCAAGTGCAGACAAACTCAAAAAACATTCAAGACTCTTTGTAATGAAGGCAACAAGTAAGCGCTCGATAGGCTCTCTTAAAAGGCTTCAGAAATATCTTGAAAATTCAAATACAGGATATAACGCCTCAGAATACAAAGCAGTAGTTAGGAGAAGCACACTCATATACTTCATTTCTTCATATATACTTTTGGCGATAGGTTTATTTCTTTTCAGGATAGGTAGTTTTTTCATGCTCGCATTTGGCTTAGCCATTCTTTTTTCTCTTTTCATATATTTTTCACAAAGCGCTTATCCAAAAGTTTTCGATAACAGAAGGGTCAGAGATATAGAAAAGAACCTCTTGCCCTCTCTCCAGGATATTGTTGTCCAGTTGAATTCAGGAATTCCTCTATTTAATATTCTTGTAAATATATCTTCCTCGAATTATGGAGAGCTAAGCAATGAAATGAAAAAAGCAGTAAAGAAAATAAATGCAGGATATCCACAAATAGAAGTTCTTGAGGAGCTCGGAGAAAAAAACTCTTCAAGTTATTTCAGGAGAACTCTTTGGCAGGTCAGCAATGGTATGAGGGCTGGGAGCGACATATCTGTTGTAATTAAAGAAAACATCAAATTCCTAAACGAGGAACAAATACTCCAGATACAGAATTATGGAAATAAACTAAATCCTGTCATTATGTTTTATCTACTTGTTTCAATTATACTTCCCTCTTTGTCTATAACATTTTTGACAATTATCTCTTCTATGCTCGGATTGGAAAGTTCAGCAACAACAGGTTTGTTTGTAGCTCTTTTTGTTGCAGTTACTCTTATTCAGGCTATGTTTCTTGGAGTGGTGAGGTCGCTAAGTCCAAGACTTATGTAAAATTAAAATGGAAAAAAAAGAAGAAATTTTTTCGATCGAAAAATTCAGCAGAACAAGGAGAAAGGCAAAAGATCAAAAACCATTTTTATGGAGCAAAGTTGTTTTCCCGGTTAGCGCGGGATTCTTTCTTGGCTTAGTATACTTTATAATTTATCGCAGTGGGATCATTTCTCTTATAGTAGGTTCAGCAACTATCGGGATATTGGAAATGTATATAGTTGTGAGAAAACAACTCAAAACTAAAGCAAGAATAAGAAAAATAGAGAGCGTTTTTCCAGATTTCATAGAGATGATGTCCTCAAACTTAAGAGCAGGAATAAGTATTGATAAGGCTCTTCTTATGAGTTCAAGGAAAGAATTTGCACCCTTGGATGAAGAAATTCTGACTCTTGGAAAAGAAATAACAACAGGAAGAGAAATTTCCGCAGCACTTATAGAGCTTGGAAGGAGAATAAACTCAGATAAAATCTACAAGACAATTTCAGTCATAATTTCAGGACTCAAGTCTGGAGGAAATCTCGCGATTCTGCTTGAGGAGACCGCGACAAATATGCGTGAGAGATTCGTAGTGGAAAAAAGAGCCTCATCAAATGTTTTGATGTATATCATTTTCATTTTCTTCGCATCCTGCGTTGGCGCGCCTATACTGTTTTCTTTATCATCAGTTCTCGTAGAAGTTCTGTCCAGCATACTTGCAGATATCCCATCTGTTAAAGCCAATGTAGGCCTACCGCTTACATTAAGCTCGATAAGCGTGAGTGTTAATTTTATAATTTACTTCTCTGTAACTTTCCTTATTGTAACAAACATTATGGCTTCTTTTCTTCTAGGGCTTGTTAACAAAGGTGAGGAAAAAGAAGGTTTGCGTTATGTGCCATTTATGATTTTTTTAAGTCTGGGCATATATTTTCTTATGAGAGTAGTTTTGCTTAAATATTTCTCTGACTTCATTTCTTAAAATGAAGAAGTTGTGCAAAGCTTTCAGGTTTCTAAGGTTAAGGAGATAATAATCATAACACCAGGATAAGTTTTTATATGCAATAGACTTAGAGCTTTAATGAAAAAGAGGATCCATAAGTCAAAAAAAGCAGTTTCAAAAAAGAGTCCAGTAAAGCACCACAAAAAAATAAATAAATTCAAGAAGAAGCATATCACCCATATAAAAAAGCACAAATTAGGGAAGATAATAAGGGTTTCTTCAGGAATAAAAAATTTCGATAAACTTGCAGGTGGAGGATTCGAAAAAAATTCGACAAACGTCATAGTTGGTCCGACAGGTAGCGGTAAATCAGTATTTTGTACACAATTTCTGATAGAAGGTCTAAGGAAAGGAGAGAAGTGTATATATGTTACTTTTGAAGAAAAGAAACAACAATTTTATCAGAACATGGCTGAATTCGGGTGGAATCTCGAAGCGTATGAGAAAAAAGGACAGTTTTATTTCTTGGAATACACCCCTTCAAAAGTCAGGACAATGTTGGAGGAAGGAGGAGGAGAAATAGAGACTATTGTAGTCGAAAATAAAGTATCCAGGTTAGTGATAGACAGCATGACTTCTTTCGCTCTTCTTTTTTATACAGAATTGGAAAAAAGAGAGGCTGCGCTGTCTCTTTTCAATATGATAAAAAATTGGAACTGCACATCCGTGTTAAGTCTTGAAGCAAATCCTATTACAGGTGCGATGGAAAAGGAAACAAAGACAATCGAATTCGAATCCGATTCAATAGTTCAGATATATTTTTACAGGAATAAGGGAGAAAGAAAGAGATACATAGAAATTTTAAAGATGAGAGGCACTCACCATTCAAGCAAAATATATTCTTTTGATATAGGCAAATCAGGAATACAGCTTTATTCAAAACCAATAAAGAAACCGGCGATATGATTTAAAAGCTTGGTAAATGTATATTATAATGGACAAAAAGGGGCAGGGCTGGAGCTTTGATGTAATAGTCGGTTCCGTTATATTTATGATGGGGTTTTTCATATTTTTTCTTTACAGCATTAATTTCTCGCAGGACAATGAAGGGGCTGTGGAGTCTCTGGCTTATCAGGGAAGTTTAGTTGCTGATGACCTGCTTTCTGAGGGCTTCCCAACAGATTGGACACAATCAAATGTACAAAAAATAGGTATTGTAACAGATGGGAAAATAGATATGTTAAAACTTGAAAACTTCTTATCTCTTGTTGATTCAAACTACGAAAGCACAAAAGTTATTTTTGGTATTACAAAAGATTATTACGTAGTATTCTCTCAGCCAATCACTCTAGATGGGCAGGATATATATGGGATAGGGCTGGAGCCAAGCAATCACAAAAATCTTATGAAAATAACTAGAGCAGTCATATTAAACAATAAGCTAGCTAGTATGGAGGTAGAGATATGGGAATAAAACATCGCAGAGGTATTTTTTACAGCGCGGACGCAATAGTAGCGTTTTCGCTCATAATACTATTTATTTTAATAATAGTCCCTGTTTCTAAAAGACCTACTATTCACACAGACCTTCACAGAGATATAATTGCTTCTCTCTCAGAACTAAAAATAAGCGAGCTTAATGATACTTATCTCTACTCACTTGTTTCTCAAGGTGTATTACTAGACGGAAATAAAAGCGTTCTTGAACAACTGGGAGATTTTTACGTTTCAAACATTTCTCTTGCCCAGGGTCTCGCATATTCAATATTAAATGAGATAAATACGACGCAGAACATTGGAATATGGTATGAGGACAAACTTATAGCTTCAAAAAACTCAACTTCAATCGAATCTTCAAAAAATATAGATGTAGCTCGCCAGACTATCTCAGGAATAAGAGAGGGTGGAAGCGTAACAGGTTACTCAGTGAGATCTTTTCTGGTTAATTCAGCACTCACAAAATACTTTTATTTCGGAGGATATATAGGAGACGGAAATATCAGCGCCAGAGTAGAGTATGACGGAACAATTTCTTCTGCAGAGATAGAGCTTGCGATAAACGACGATTTCGATTTATACATAAATAGTATTTATTCAGGAACATTTTCAAAATCTCCGTCAGAAACAACTCCAATAGTTCATGAAATAAATATAACAAACTTTCATTCCGGAGTAAATACTCTGGAGCTACGTGGAGAAAATTTACATATAGCCGGAGGGTTCATTAAAGTAGAGTATCAGACAGAAACTCCATTCTCATCAACACAAAGATATTATTTTCCAGGTGTAGAGGGCTTGATAAATATATATGATGGGTTTTTCGTTCCTGGGAATTTAACAAGTATGAATATGTTTCTCCATATGAATTCAAACTATAGTTCGTTTCTGCATATAGGAAATGTTACAATTTATAACGGCACAACTTCAGGTGAGCAAACTATATCTATCTCAAACTCTCAGTTAGACTCTCTTTTAAATTACAATGAATTATCAAGAAAAACAACACCTATAAGATTAGGGTTAAAAAATGTGTCTTATACAACAACAGGGATAACGAATAAAGTCGACGCGGTTTCGACAACAGATCTTTCTGGAAGCATGTTAGCCTGTGCAGTGTACAGTACAGTTCCTACATTAACTTGCCATTACTATTGCTCCTCTTTTTTGGGAAGTTACTGGACGCAGTGTCCAATAGCCGATGGTAATGCCTCGAGTTGCACTGGAAATTATTGTAATAGATTTATATGCGGACCAAGCCAGCACTATACAGATTATCAAAACACCTCGTCATGTAATATGACAAAACTTCAGATGGCCCAGCTAGCGAACAACGTATTCATAGATGGAGTTTTAAATATATCAGAGAACAGGATAGGTTTAATCGGTTACAAAACAAGTGTTTCTGCTTCAGATACACACGCTCTATCAAATAACTCAGCGTCTCTAAAATCAGAGGTCTCTGGTTGGACATCATCTGGAAATACCTGTGTATGCTGTGGAATAAATGAAGCAGTCAAATTGCTCAACTCCACTGTAAACTCCACAAGAGTAATCGTAGTCATGAGTGACGGGGAGGCAAACGTTCAATGTCCTCAACAAGGAACAGGAGATGCAAAACAAGATGCGGTTAATGCTGCCTGTACAGCAAAAAACCAGTACAACATAACAGTTCATGCAGTCGCTTTCGGCTCCGATGCAGATGAAACGACTATGCAACAGATTGCAAATTGCGGAGACGGAGATTATTATTTCGGAAATGTTGACGAGCTTGCTGAACTCTATAGCCAAATAGCTCAGTCAATAATAAATGCGCAGTATGTAGAGCAAACAATCGAAAGCCAGGGAGGATTCTTCACAAAACTCTATCCTGATTCTTATGTAGAATTTAGCTATCTCGCAGACGAAATACCCTATGGGCTTATTCTCACAAACGAGAAAATTTTCGATAATTCAAGCGCAGTAACCTTTTCTCTTCCATCCAATTCTTCTCTTGTAGACTTTGCAGTCACCTCATATTCAGGATCTAAATGGACAGACGAGGTAAGCATAAATGGGGACAAAGTATATGATCTGTCAGAGTACGGCTCTGAATATATCTCATACGGGGACCCTTATAGGATATTCATAGATCCAGCAAGGGTGTCAGATCCAAGCGTCATCTCCCTAACTGTTGCAAACACCCCCTCAAATTCAACCTCCGGCTCTGCAAGTAATAAGATAATATATACCATAGCAAAAGAAGCCTCCTCCTATTCAGCCATTTCTGCAAAAGCTGAAGGATGTATTTGGCACGTTGAGTTTGAAGACGGAACTGATTTGTTAATTCCCGTGCCTTCAAGCTATACTGGAATTGATTCATGTTCTTACACAGAAGCTTCTCAACAATTTGATGAAACCGATGGTATGCAGAATGCAGTATTTGACCTTTTGGGTCTTTTGGACTTTGATTCAGACGGAAAAGTAGATCTGAAATTTTCTGAACAGGAACTGGGTATAGAGTCAAGTGAGGTTACAGGAATACCATATACATGGGCTACAGAGGTGCAGGTGAGAACATGGCGATGAACAGAAAAGGTATTTTTTTCAGTTTGCTTGTAGTGGTAATGATTTCTCTGTTTTTCATCAGCTATATTCTTTATTCAGGCCTCAGAGAAGGAAAAGTTGTGCAGGACAGAGTAGAAACACTTGACGCTTTCGTTTTTTCAATGCAGAAAGATATAGAAAGACAAATGTATATCTCAGCATTTAGAATTATTTTTCTGGCAGAGAAGAGAATTGTAGAGAACGGAGAATATGTTTCTAATGTGCAGTCTCTTTTTTCAGAAGCCTTTTTTTCAGGAACCTTTGACGGAGAAACTAACGAAGAAATATCTTCTCTTATGGAGGGCGTAATATTCTCAGATATAGCCTCGGATGTGCAGGGTCGTGCACAGAAGCTCAACGCAAATGTCAGCTTCTCAAATTATTCAGTTTCAATTTCTCAGGAAGATCCGTGGAATATTAAATTTTCACTCCATACGGACATTTTCATAGAAGACTTGGGGAAAGAAGCTTCATGGAATATAACTAAACAAATAGACGCATACGTTCCAATTGAAGGCTTTGATGATCCTGTTTATCTGATAGAAACAGATGGCAGGATAATAAATAAAATGGTCAAAACACCACATGAGTCGTTTGTTGTAAATAATGATGTTTCAAATTTATTAAATCACACATTAAGTTCTTTCTATAAATCATCTACTGAAGCCCCAAGTTTCCTCAATAGGCTCGAAGGAGATTTAACTTCAGATCCTAACGGCGTAGAGTCTATTGTTAATCTTGCAAACTTCGCCTCAAAAGGAATTTCGACAAGCGACAAATCCGTAGTAGATCATATTTACTTTTCAGATTCAAATCCTTCAAAGTGCTCAGTCTCCCCAACTGGTATGCCTTCATGGTTTAAGCTTGATGATGC
>CAZEOE010000018.1:13395-14567 GCA_964513665.1 Candidatus Woesearchaeota archaeon
TCCTCTAGAAACAAAATTCTCTGTAAGGTATTTCTTCAGATTCGAAAGTGCAGTAGATCTCATCAGATTGAAACTCTTTTACAGACTCGATTTTTTTCAAATTCCCAGCATTCAGGTAGATATCAACAGCCTCATAATCAACTATATTTGAATTTTCATTAAAGTTTATTCTCACTTTAAAACTCCCCCCAAGACTCTCATCAAGATTATGCACATCCAAAGAACAATTTACTGAGCACAGTCCGTTTCCCAAACCACAATCAACACTGCTCTGGAGATTTTTAAGGGCATAAGCTATCTGCTGGTTTACACACTCGGTCTGCACACTTCCTCCGGAAGAGCCTCCAGAACCTCCAGAACTTCCTGAACTTCCAGAACCTCCTCCAGCAGAACTCCCACCACTTTCAATAAGCATTATCTTTTCATCATCGCCTTGATTGTTAAAATTTCCACTCCTATCTTCCCTTTCTTCCCTATTCTGAGGGTTTTCCGCACTCGCCTCTATATAATCAGAAACGTCTTTCTTTATAGAGAACATGAGAAACACAATTCCAACAATCGCAAGAGAAACGAACACGATTACTGCCGAGTTTTTCATGTTTCATCAAGGGGAACAAGGTTTATAAATAATGATAAACTGTTAAATAATATTAAATTAAAAGGAGGATGATATGGACAAAAAAGGACAAGCGGCTGTTGAGTTCCTTATGACATATGGTTGGGCTATTCTTGCTGCAATCATAGCTATAGGAGTTCTGGCTTACTTTGGTGTTTTCAGTCCGGGTAAATTCACCCCAACTGCAACAGTTGTCAATCAACCGTTCTACGCGAATGCTTGGAATGTAATTGATTCTACAAACACAGTTAGTCTTGAGTTAAAGAACAACGGAGGAGAAACTTACAACGTTACATCTGTCTCGATTTCTCCAACCGATGGAGCTACAACTTGCACAGATGATGATGTGGTTGGACCTGCAACTGCCGGCGGAGTTGTTACTGCTGGAGTTGTTTGTGGCGATTTAGAGGCTGCAGGAAACACGTTCAAAGGAGATATCACAGTAAGATATACCAAACCTGGAAGTTCTCTAGAACTTACATCAACAGGAACAATAGCCGATAAGATCGTTCCATAAAAATCTTTTTTATTTTTTTATTTTATAATTTATTTTTTA
>CAZEOE010000019.1:0-14285 GCA_964513665.1 Candidatus Woesearchaeota archaeon
GTTTGCCCTTATTTTTCAAGATTTACAACAGAAACGTCGCCAGATTTCACTATTTTTATTATATTTGAAACGAAACTTTCCATATTTTGTTCATGACTCACAATGATTATTTGATCTGCTTTTAGCTCTTCTAGAATAGCCCTCATTTTTGCGATTTGGGTCTCAGAAAATCCTTCTGTCGGTTCGTCTAATATTATTATGCCTTTGGTAGCTATCCTGCTCATGAAGGAGTTTATTGTCTGATTTAGCGCTAGACGATAAGCTAATGCTATCGCCGTTCTCTCTCCACCAGAAAGAGAGTCATACTCCATCTCTGCATCCTTCTGTATTATTATTGGTGTGAAACTATCATCTATTTTTACATCTATTGAATTGTCAGATATCAGCATAGAGAACCATTTTTTTAGAATTCTGGAAAATTCGTTTCTCAATCTCCAGAGAATATTTCTTTCTGTAAAATCTATGAGGCTGAAAAAATCATTTGAAAGCCAGTCTATTAGTTCAGTTATTTCCTGAAACTTGAGCTTTTTCTCTTCTTTTTTTATAATTTCTTTTTCTAAAATGTGAATTTGTCTTGCTCCGAATTCTATTTCTTTTTTTAACTCTGCTAAATAGAGTTCTGTTTTTCTTTCTTCTTTTATGACTTCTTCCAGATCTTGTTGTTTTTTCGTGTATTTTGAATGAAAAATTGAAAATGAAAGAATATTTTCTTTAAGGGAGTCTATATGGCTAGATAATAGAGAAATGTCTTTTTCAAAAGACTCTTTTTGTTTTGATAAAACTGAAATCCTTGAATAGTATTTTTTTGACTGCTCTATTTTTAGTTTCTGCAATTCTAACTTTTTTATTGCTTCTTCAAACAAGGAGATTTTTTTGTTTCTATTGGATAGCTCTGTTTCCAAGAGAGTCAACTCTCGTTCAAGGGAAGAAATAGATCTCTTTAAATTTGTTAACTTGTTTTCAGAGTCGTTTAGTATATTATGCTTGTGTGTTTGAGAAACGTCCTGGAGGCAAGTTGGACAAACATCTATACTGAAAACTCTTGTTTTTTTATCAGTTAGTTCTTCGGACTCTTTCTGAAGTGAGAAGAGAGCAGTTTTCGCACTTATGCTTTTTGACTGTGCTTCTTGAAATAATTTTTTTTCCTCTGAAAGAGAGCCTGATAAAGTTAAAAGATTGGCTTCATCAAATTCTTCTTCCGAGACGAGCTCTTTTGAAAGCCCTTCAAGCTCCAAAATAACGGATTTTAGATTTTCTCTCTTTGATGAGAGGAGTATTTTTGTTTTGTCTATTTCTCTTTCAAAATTATTTTTTTCCTCTATCTTAGACTCTAACTCTTCTAACTCTTTTCTAAGAAGAGCTTTATTTTCAGCAAATTTTTTCAAATAACCTTCCGGTTCTTTAAGTTTATCCTTTAATTTTTCATTTTCTACCATGGCTTCAAGAAGTTTAGATCTCTGCTCTTCAAGATCTTTTATTTCCAAAGAAAATAATTTTCCTTCGTTTTTTAAAAAAGTGTTCAATATGTGCAGATTTTCTCTTATTTGTTTATATTTGTCTATGCTAAATATATGTCTTAAGATGTTTAGCCTTGATTCTGGGTCTTCCAAAATAATTTGTTTCATGTGTTCTTGAGGAGTATAAACTGTAAATCTGTACAGGAGATTGTTTTTCTTTATGAATTCGGAAGGGTATCCTAAGATTGAAACTATTTTTGATTTTATTTCTGTTACAGATGATTCGAATTTCTCTCCATTGAACATTAGGGAAGCGTACTCATTTGCAACCCCTCTTGAACTCCTTTTGAGTTTTCTCTCTATTCTTGCCGGAACACCGTTTACTTCGAAGTCTAAAGAGACTTCCCCGTATATTTCGTTTGACCTTAGAAGATTTGAACCTTTTTGCCCTGGCTGAAGACCGAATAAGGCATACTCTATCGCTAAAAGAACTGATGTTTTTCCTGAGCCTACATCTCCTGAAAGAATTAGAGAGCCTTCCGGAAAAGTTATTTCCTGATCCTGATACGAGCGTATGTTCTTTAGTCTTATTTTTTTTATTTTCATATTTCCAAGGTCTTCTTTGTTTCTGAGATTAATCTGTCCTCAAAGGTCAAATTAGTTTCGTCTTCCAATTTAGATATTTGTAAAGACTTTATTAAGGGATGAATGAATTTGTTGAATTTAGTGGGCCTTTTTTCAAGAAAAGATGAAATTATTTCGTTCTCTACATTTTCAGAGATAGATGAGTCAAATTCTGGCTGGGGCTCTTCTATATGGATCTTTGAAGTGCTTTTTAGAAAAGAAAAAGCTCCTTTTTCCCTAATGTATTTCTCTATGTTTTCAAAATCTATTTCTGAAATATTTCCTTTGTCAAGCATTCCTGAGAGTCTTAAAATTACTATTTTGTCTTTGACTTCCTGATTCTTAAAAAAATCGAATATCTTTTCGCCTGCAGAAAGAGTATCGTGAATTTCAAATTCTGAGGCAAAAACTTCCTTTAGTTTTATTTCCTGTCTTTTTATTTTCCCATTTTCATATATATAGAATGAGCCTCCGCCTAGTTCTTCAAGCTCTGTTATGCTGTTTGGAAATATCGGGCCGGAATATACTCTATTTTCTTTACAGTATTTTATATGTAAATGCGAGAGAGCTAAATAGTCTACTTTTGGAAGAAATCTATCATCAACCGCATCTATTTGTGTGTTTCCTACGGCGTCTCTTATTGTTGTATGGAGCATTAAAATTCTAAATAGACCGGGAGCGTCCTGCAGTTTTATTCTTGAAATCTCTTCGACTTCCAAACCAGATCTTTTTCCAGGGAAGCCAAATATAGCTACATTTTTGAATATTGTCGGCTCGAGTAATATATGGTTTCCTTTTTCTGAAAATATCGATACGTTTTTACAAAAACCTGCCTTTTCTAAAACATCAAGAAAAGAGTTTCCAGAAACAGAATAGTCGTGACTTCCTGCTATTATAAACACTGGAATATTTGCGTCTTTTATATTTCTAAATATTTCAAATGTGTTTTTCAATGTGTCCATGGGCGGGTATGCAGAATCGAATAGGTCTCCAGAAATCAGAATAAATTCTACCTTTTCGGAAAGAGATATCTGAATAGCCTTTTTGAAATATTCAAAATTCAACTCTTTAAGCTCGGGCTGGCGCCATCCTCCAAGATGGCAGTCTCCCATGTGGGCAAACTTCATTTATTCTCAAGTAAATAGGAGTTATATAAAGATTGTTGGCTTGGTCGTTAATTAATTATATCTAAATATAATAATTTTTAGTTAAATGTTTTTGTGATTAAAAAACTTTGAGATCTCTTGATGGATTTAAGAGCTATCAATTATAGAAAATTTATCAAACATTGCAATTAGATTAATATTTTACATTTAAAAGGATAATAAGTTATTTTCTGGAAGGCTAAGGCCATAGCTTTTTATTAGGCTGGTTTATACGTCACCGTGAGGGTCGGGGCTGGATTTGGAGAGGAATGTTCTTTTGAGTTTATCTTATAATATTTGCTTTCTGGATAAGCCCCGCCTATGCTAGCCTGATAGAGCCCTATTGCAAACCAATCCTCTGATAATTGAGAGGTAAGATTCTCGTCTATTTGAGTAGTTAGGGGAAAGTCTAATTGGAGATTGTTTCCGAATTGTGGGAAATTAGACTCCCTATGGAAATTGTAATTGCTACTAATATACTGATTAATTCTACCTTGGACTGGTGGAAGGCCTTGTTGTGAATTGGTCGACAGTGCGCTTGGTCTAAATGATGCAGGGAATACATAAAACAAAGTGTCTGAAACATGGGCCGTATCTTTAATTGAAGAATACTTTAATGATATATTTGAGATTGTTTGCACGTCAGGTATTGAAGAAATATTCCACTCTATATATGCTACGTGATAATTGTTAAAGCCGTTGCCAAAATAAATTTCAAGTGAATCGTTGTATTTAGTATATTGACGCAAGCCATTTCCCAAATCAACATTGTCTTCATACCCATCATCAATAATATCGTTTGCCCCGAGGACAACTGTACAAGTTCTATCTGGATTGGCTATATGATTAAGAGCTTTACAAGGGTTGCAGTCTTCCCAGCAATTGACTGAGTTTTCTCCTGATTCGCATCGGTCGTTCACTATACAGGCCTTACATGTGTTAATGTTGGTATCGCATTGTTTTTCTGTGCCTGTGCACTGCGCATTATCTACACAGTCAACGCATTTTCCTGAGCCGTCGCAAACCTTTCCTCCAGCTGAGCACTCTGCGCCTGCTTGTGAATTGGTAAATACGCATTGTGAACTTTCACATGTGTCTGTCGTGCATTCCTTCGAGTCGTCGCAGTCTTGATTTGAAGTGCATGTTGATCGTGGTCCGGAAGAGGCACATGAAAATTTTTGAGAGGTTACGGTTCCTGCACAGGGGATGAGTTTTCTTTCTACGAATATTGAAGGTTGGACTGAGAGAGTATATTCTGGATCTTTTTCAAGAGTGAAGGAAGGTTTGTAGCTTAGAACAAAATGCTTATCGGGAGATAAAGGAAATGGAAAGAGCTCGTTGTCTTTGTTTAATTGCTCGCCAATGGTTTTCCCAGGAGAGGCTAGTCTGACAAATGCGCCTGAAACATTAAACAGACCTCTATTTGAAAGAGTAACTGTTATATTTTTCCTGTCAACAGAACAAAGAACGTTTGAAATGATGAGGGAAGTATCTGCTGGACATTCCGCTTCTTCAGAGGGAAGATAATTTTTTAGGTATATGTAAACCATTGATGAAAGTGCGAGACCTATGATTATAAGCAAGACATACGCCACAATAGGGCTAACTCCTCTTTTTCCAAGTTGGTTATTTTTCATCTGAAAGGTCTATTGTTATAGAGTCTGATGAGTCGGTGGGGGGTGAAAGACCTGATGGTGGCAAAACAGTCTTTATCTCGTCTCCGCTATCTTTTGTGAGAACAACATAGAAATATTGTCCAGGACGAAGATTAAAACTGTAAGTTGCGTCGTTGCTAAGTATAAGGTTTACACTTGACTTACAAAAGTTTTCAACACACAGAGACTCTTCGAGAGGATCCCCATCTTGTCTAACTCCATCAGTGTGGATCACTACTGTTGAACCTCCCAGATCTAAAGTGACTTCTCCTGTTTCACGAGTAACGTAAGATATAATTTTTAAAATTGTTTCATTTCCGTAAATTACAATTATATCTTGTTCTGGATTTGACTCTTTGTAAAATTGTGTCAGACGAGCTATACTATCATCAATCTGTACACCCTCGCCGAATGTTCCTTGATCAAGTGCCTGTGCAGCCTCAAAATTTATCTCAGCTGAGAGGTCGTAAACTGTACTGTCTTCTTTATCTATAGTTATTGAATTGTATATAGTTGTGAGACCGATTATCACGCTTACAAGAACAAGTGCAGCGATTATGAAGAATTGCCCCTTTTTATACATCATCAGAGGGAGGAAAAATAGTTTTTATACCTTACTAGAAAAAGCGGGAGGGGAGATTGCTTGGAAAAGCTGTGAAAGCTTCCTCTCTCCTTTCTCGGTTCTGCTACCCTGAAAGCACCATATTTCCTACTTAGGGCTGCACCGATCAAGGCCTGACCCGATTCGCAGGAATACGGTCGAACAGGACAGAACCTCATAGTTGGGTGAGAGACTTTTACAGTGTCTCCTCACGCACTCCTTTGAGTCTGCCTAAAGCCCGCTTGCAAATGGCGCAGGGCTAACGCGCCGACCTTCCCGCAATAATTTCAAAAAAAGAGTATATTTAAAGGTATCTTAGAAATCAGCCTATTTGCTCTTTAATCTTTTTTATGTCTTCCCCGACCTTAAAATCTACTTCGTCTTCGTTTCTCCTAAGAGAGATTATAAGGAGAATAGACAGCACTATTGCTAGAAAAAAGAGGTTGGCTAATAAAAATATAATCACTTCCATTTTTATTTAAAAATTTGACTGAATTTAAACCTTTATACTATTCATCACATTTTTTCCAATGTTGAAATATTAAGCAAATCAAGACAGTTTTTTAGTACTTGTGAAAATGATGATGTAAGCGCTAATCTAAACCCTTCATTTTCGGAGTCTATGACTTGTGTAGAATGATAAAACTCGTTGAACTTTTGAGAAAGAGAGTGCGCAAAGTTCGCTATCATACTAGGTGAGAGTGAAGAAGAAGCTTGTTCGACTAACTCGGGAAACATACTAAGCTGGAGAACTATTGATTTTTCTGATTCTGTAAGAAAAGATATATTTTTTATTTTTTTAACGGATTTTGACTTTCTAAGTATGCTTCTGGCTCTGGCATATGTGTAAAGCAAATATGGTCCTGTGTTGCCTTCAAAAGAGAGAGAATCTTCGGGCCTAAATACTGTGTCTTTCATATGGTCTATTTTCAAAAAATTATATCTTAATGAAGCCAGAGCGATTTTTTCCGCACGCGTGTTTTTATCTTTTTGAGATAATTTAGGATACCTCTTTTCTATTTCTGAAAGGGCTAAATCCGAAAGGTCTTTTATCAGGTCGTCTGCATCTATGACTTTTCCTTCCCTAGATTTCATTCTTCCTGACTCTAGATTTACCATGCCGTAGCTGTAGTGTATCTGATTTTTAATCTCAGGTTTTAACATTGATAGGACTTTAAACAAAACCTTGAAATGATGATTTTGTTCCTGCGCAGTTATTATGATGGACTTATCAGGAGAGAAATCTTTCTCTTTTTTTAGAATGAGTGCCAGATCCTGCGTAATATAAATAGAAGTCCCGTCAGCCCGAATAAGGATTTTTTCTCCTAACCCTTCATTTTTTAAATCTATAAATATAGATCCGTCTTCTTTTTTAGAAAATATTTTCTTCTCTAACCCTTCTAATATTATTTCTTTACCAGACTTATAAATCTGGGACTCCATATATTCCTTAGTGAACTTTAAATCGAATTTTTTATAAGTTTCCTTGAAACCTTGGAGGGCCCAGGAATTCATTTTTCTCCAAAGCAAAACTGTTTCCTTGTCTCCAGCCTCCCATTTTTGCAAGAGCCCTTGGGCTTCCTTTTCAAGCTCTGGATTTTTTTCAGCCTCCTGCGCGAATTTTACATAGAAATCTCCTACTATATGATCGGACTTTATCCTTGCTTTTTTAGGATCGATATTGTTACCAAATTTTTTATAAGCTAGCATTGACTTGCATATATGCACTCCCCTGTCGTTATTGAGATTCACTATCTTGACAGTGGCTCCCTGAAAAGAAAACATCCTTGCAAGTGACTGCCCTAAAATTATATTCCTTGCATGACCTATATGAAGAGGTTTGTTTGTATTTGGGCTTGGAAATTCCAATACTATTTTCTCTTTTATTTTTTTTGATCCGTATTTTGACTTTTTTGTTAAAATCTGGTTTATTGTTGATTTTGCAAGATATTTTCTTTCAATAAATATGTTCAAATACGGGCCAGAGGCTTCGACTGTTTCGAAAAGTTCAGATTTTATTTTTTTTGAAAATTCTAAAGCAATATCATTTGGAGATTTTTTCATCTCTTTTGAAAAAATAAAACAAGGAACTGAAAAGTCTCCCAACTCTTTTTGAGGAGGAGAGGCTAATATTTTAACAATCTCTTCTTCTGAAATTGGCAAGTATTTCTTTAATTCCTGAGCTACAAGGCGTTTCATTTCTTTATTTGTATTGGGAGATTAATAAAGGTTTTTAAGCTGAGAGAAAAAGTATATTTTGGAAAATAGATTTATTTTAAAGCTATAAGTATTGCTTGTTTTATGCGTGGCTTTAATTTGAAAGTAAAGTATGTTGATAGAAATGAATGGAATAAAAACAGGTCATGGCAAAGAAAACTCTCTAATCCAAGAGAAGAAGACAGGCAAGGTTATTGTCTGATTGTTAAACCTGTTAGAATAGAATCTTCTGAACAGTTTAAAAAGATTTTTCAGAGTAGAAGATCTGAATTAGACTATTTATTTATACCTGGATTATTTATACCTGGATTACCTATACCTAGAAAAGTGACAGTCTCTGAAGCTAGAGATTTATTTAATTTCGAGGGAAATAATCCTGATTTTTATGTGCGAACATTTGATCTAGCTCTAGAATGCGGGAAAATTGTTGTAGGTTATAAACCTAGAGGTACCTTTCCTTTAATTGTAAAAATTTCCAGCCATTATTCAACACGACTTCCTTGCGATGATTTCACTCTTGTAAAAGAAAATAGAAAACCTTCTTTGACCCTTGTAAGCTTTTCAATAAACCGAGAATGTTTTGGAGCTTATGGTTTTCAACCTGAACTAACTCAAGAAGTTGGTAATAAAGAAAGGTTATTAGGGACCTTGGACTCTCGTCTTTTAGAAAGTTGAGAGAAAAAGCCTCTGCGGATGTGCCATTCGTTCTACGGCAAGAATTTCAGTAAATCTAAATTATACAAGTTAATAATCAAATAAAAAATCCATGGCCCTTGGCAATAACTTTATCTTTTATCTTTATAGAGTCAAAAACTGCTTTTTGCTTTTCTTCAATCTCTCGATTATACTTTGCTTCTATCAATCTCTTTGAAGTTATAAAATCAATCTCAACCGAATTATCAAGATAGTAAAAAGGATTTTCTTCTTTAATTTTAAGAAAGACGAGATTTTCATAACTTGCACCAAGATCCTTAAATCCAGTTATTAAATTCTTTATTCCGACATCTCCGACATAAATCTTCTTAGGAGAAGTTATTCTTTCACTTAAATGCCTTGCGTATCGATCTACAATGTAAAATAAATATGCTTTTTCAAAGTACCCAACATATCTTTTTGCGCTGTCTACAGAAATTTTAAGAATCTCTGCTATTTTATTATAGCTCATAGGTTTACCCACTCTTTGACATAACAATACAAATAGCTCTTTTATAGTTTTTTCAGTAGTTATTTTATGATATGAGATGATATCTTTGTAGATTATACTTTCAACGAGTTCATTCAAATAACTTTTATCTTCAGTTAAAACATAATAAGGAACTCCTCCTATTCTTAAATAGTCTTCAAAATAACTTTTTAATTTTGCACTGTCAGATTTAGATATCTTAGCTTCCTTAAATAACAAGAATTCTTCAAAATCAAGAGGCATTACTTCAATAGTCTTTGTTCTTCCGGTTAAACTTGCCTTTTTATCGCGCATTAGTGTTGCAACTGAAGATGAACATATTACTTTTATTTTTTCATTATCGTATATGCTCTTAAGTTCTTGTTCAAAATTTTCTCTAGAGGAAACTTCATCTAAAAAAAGATAAAAATGATCTGTTACAGACTTCTTATGAATCTTTCTATACTCTTCTATTAAAGTATGTATACTATATTCAATTAGATTAAAAGAATCCATACTTATGAAGAAGATGTTTTGTGGACTAATCTTATCATCTATAAGTTGTTTTATCATTTGCCTCATAATAGTCGTTTTGCCAATTCTTCTTAAACCTGTCAAAATAATTATCTCTTTTGATTTTATAGCAAGAGTAATTTCATTAAGATACTTCTCTCTATAATAACTCTTTTCTTCAAATTTCCCTTCCCACCAAGGATTCTGTTTGTATAGTTCTGCTTCAATTTCCATGAACGATATAGAAAAACATTCTTTAAATACTTTACGATACCATAGTATAGTTTATCGCCCAACTATACTATTCTATCGCATAGGCCTCTATGACTCGCGGAGATATTCAATACTGTCTTAGTTTTCTTGCTCTCCTTCTTAGCAAGAGCAATTTTAGTTTCTTATTCCACTTTTCGACATTGAAATATCTTGCACCAAACATAAATCTGCTTCTAATCATTTTTCTATCATTGCAACCTCTAAAGCCATCTCGATAATTCTTCCAATCATCCCAGTAAGCAGGAGGTTCAATTCCCTCTTCAATTAGTATCTCCTTTCGAGCACCATAACAACTAGGAACAATTCTCCCGCTATGCCTTCGAAGTTTTGCATTTAATACCATTATTTAATAAAGAAAGAATATTTTATAATTTTAAGCTATAACTTTTGTGTGACTCGAACTTAAAGTCTAAAGCCTCTACCGGGAATATGTCAAAACTGATACGCGCCCGAAATTGATATTAGATTATTCTAAAGCTTTCAAGATTTTCCTTTAAAGTTTTTATACAAAAATCTAATATTGGCAGATAGTCCTCATCATTGGCTTTTCTAACTGCTCTAAGATAACCTGCTCGTTGTTTGTTATAAATATTAATCCAAGGATATTTGTTTCTCTGCAACAAATAATTCATGAGCAATCTTGATATTCTTCCATTTCCGTCTACAAACGGATGTATTGAAACAAATTTAACTGAAAAAACAATTGCCCTCTCGAAAGGATGTAATTTCTTTTTGTTTTTTTCATACCAATAAATAAGATTGCCCATGAGTTGAGGCACTTTTTCTGCGTCCGGAAACGAAACATCAATTCCGAATATTCTGACCTTGGTCTCTCGGTATCTTCCTGCAAATCTCTCAGAAATATCCTTAAGAACAATAGCATGTAATTTAAGAATAAATTTTTCATCAATATCTTTCTTATAATCTCTCAAAAATTTAATTGCCTGCATATGGTTTCTTGCTTCATGTATCTCTCTAAGTGTCTTTCCTTCGGGAACTAAACCCTCATTAACAATTAAATTTGTATCTTCAAGCGAAAGTGAACTCCCCTCTATCGCATTACTGTTATATGTTAATTCAGTAAAAAAGGTATTCTCAAATTTCTCAAATTCTTCTTTACTCAATGATTTAGTTTTTTCATTGTAAATTCTCTTAAGTTTCTCAATCTCGGTCTTCTGTTCTTTTGATAAATAAATAGATAAAGATTCTGTAGCTAATTCAAGTTCAAATTCTTCTCTTTTTACTTGTAACTCTGATATAGAAAGATTTCCGTATCCTATAAATTTACTTTTCTTTGACCATTTCCCATTTGCCCGTATATTATAAACCAAATAATTCTGCTTTTTTCCTTCGACTACTCTGACTTCGTGATATACCATCCCCTTCTGTGTGGGCACGTATTTATATACCTTTCTATTTGTGCCCATATAAGCCTCTACCGGGACTTGAACCCGGGACCCCGAGTTTACGAAACTCGTACTCTAACCAGCTGAGCTATAGAGGCATGAAAATGTGAACAAAGTTAAGTTTAAAAAGGTTTGAGTGTTTTTATATTGATGAAAAAGAGGAAGGTTTCTAGAAAGGTTTCGAGGACTTCTGTTTCTGATAAAGGGTATAGTGGAAGAAAAGGATTTTTTAGATCCAGTCCAGTGCCTGTGTTTGTTAAGGTAATTTCTCTTTTGTATTATATTACTGCTGTACTCGCAATAATAACTGGAATAGTTTTGTTTGTTGATGGAATTGGATTGGCGAATTGGAGAAATGGTTTAGGAGCAGAGACTATATTTGGTTATAACTTAAATCCTGTCAGCGCTTTGGTTGTGGGATTCATAACTATAAACTTAGTTGTGGCAGGTTTGTTGCATATTGCTTTGGGAGTCTTTCAGGTTTTTATTGGAAATTCTCTTCTTAGAGGTAAAAATTGGGCTAGGATTTTAACCATTGTTTTCATGGTTTTAAGTTTGGCTAATGCATTGATTAATCTGGATATAATCACTACTATCTTGAGCTGTTTGATAGGAAGTTATCTCTGGTTGGACAGAGGCGTTAAAAGAGTTTTTGTTAGATAGAAATGTGTTTGAACGAGTGTTTAAACAGGTGTTTGTTTAAATTTTCTGTTGATGAGTTATGAATTCTTCAAACAGTTTGAGAATTTCTTTTTGTTTGCTTGGGACGAATTTTATTGTGCCTGCATTCTTATGACCTCCGCCCTCTACGAACGCCTCCGGGATAGACTTGTGAAGAAAGGCAATTAAAAGATGTACTGAAAAATTAGATTCGTCTGTCGCTCGTATGGTGATTGCATCCCTCAAAACCCCGATGGTTACGAGATTAGTTATTTTCTTTTCTGTTTGAAGATTGTCATGTAACAAGCCAACACACTTTCCTGGCTTTGGATAAAATCCCATTGAAAAAGTAGATTCTATTTCTATGCTTTGAAGTGTTGTCTTTCCTATTTTCTTTGTATGTGAAGCAGATTTGGCTATATCTAATCCTTTCGCTTCGAGATTTCTTATATGGGGCACTAAAACATTAACTAGGTTTTCCTGTTTATGTCTTGGTTCGCCGAAGATGACTTCTATGTATTCTCTCGCTTCCATAAATCTTAATTTTGCAGAAACAAAATCTAAAAGAGCGGCGATGTCTATTAACAATTCTTTGCTGTAACCTTTTTTTTCGGCTAATTTTATATATGCATCCATTACCTCTGGATTGTTTATTCTATCAGCTATTCCAGCCATTGCAGGTATCTGTTCTATATTTTCTACATTGTTAACGAATCGTGCAAACTCTGTGCACAACATTCCTGCCGAGAATTTCGCACCATCTTCTCCAACTAGGAAAGGATTTATATGGACTAAAACTTGCTCAGAGATTACGTCTTTATCGAAAAAGTGATGGTCTATTACTATAAAATCTAAGCCGTGAACTTTCCCTTGCAGAACTCCAAGCAAATCTTCCTGTGATGAGCCGTTGTCAGCTATTATGACTAGAGGCATTTTGTTTGAAAATTTCGCAGCGTTTGAAAGAGATCTCGCTGTATCTTTAATAGAGTCCTCTATTTCATAAAATGGGGCTGCGCATGGTGCTCGGGTATAGAATTCCCACTCCGCTTTTGTTGTTTTATGTTGTTTTTCTATCAAAGGCACTATCGCCTTCTCCAAAGCGTAGCCTGAACTATAACCATCAGCGTCGTTGTGGTGTCTTACAATTATAGGTCTGTTCTGCATTATAGCTAATCTAATCTCAGTCGCAGCTTTAATGAAAGAATCTTTTAGCTTATCTAAAATTATACTCTTGACTAAAAAGTCTTTTACAGGAGGTTTTGCCCTCTCCCTCTCCATTTCTTTTATTCCTCTAAGAAATTCGTTTTTTTCTGATTCGCTTAGGGACTTAATAGTCATTATTTCTCCCTCAAACATACCATTATATTCATTTAATTTTACTCTAGCCTCGACTACGGAAGACTCGCTTATCTCAGGAAAAGCTCTTGTTCCGGGAGACATGAATCCTTTGAGAATTAAATTGCCTGTCCCATCTGAAATTGTAAATAGTGTTGGTCCTGAAGTTTGGGAAATTTTTTCAACTATGCCTTTTACATCTAGAATTTTTCCGATAGAATCTCCATTTATATCCTCAAGCATGACTTCTCTTGGAGGCTCCCTCTCTCTGTTGAAGTCTACCTTGAATTTGTTTCCTTGTGATTTGTTAAATTTTTTATGTTTATTCATAAGCGGTAGTCAGTTATGTGGTTAAAAAATGTTTGCATTTTAATCAGGACAAGTTTTGTTTGTATAAAATTCTACGTCGTTGTTTAAACAGGCAAAACAGCTGTTTGAAAATGTTTCTGCGCAGGGATATTTTGTGCATCTTATTTCTTTTTTAAACCATCCGCAAACAGGTTCGTAAATCTGGATACATGCCTGAGTGTTTCTGCTTTGTGAATCACAATAAACTCTCTCTGAATTTTTGGGTTGAGAATCGCTCCCTAAAGACGTGTCTATCGTTAAAGCAGGAAGAAAAATAAGCGTTGCAACTATCCCTATTAATAAAACTAAAAGAACAACTGTTGTTTCGAAAGCACCCATTTTAGAAAGTATATATTGCTGTTTATAATTGTTTTCTAAATTTTTCTTCTCTCTGCTGTAAGAGTTCAACCAGAACAGAAGCACTTTTGTAGACCTCGCATCTTCCCCCAGTAGATAAATTGCAGATAGGTGTACCTTGTTTAAATATAAAATTTGGACAAGAAAAATCAAAGTCTCCACGAATTGAGTGAGTATCACAATAGATTGGTCTGCGCATTATTTCACATTTAATAGATAAGGGGTATGTTGAAGATCTTGGCGCACTAGTCACCTCAGCCATTCAGAAAAATACATATTTGACTATTTATATTGTTGTGAGATAAGTATATAGAAAATTATTTAGATGGTAAATTGTAAGGGTGCCCTGTTTCAGGTATTTCAAAAACTTTCTCTTCGTGCAAAATAGGACTTGTCGGAGCACCTATTGAAAGATAAGCTCTCTTTTGTGCTTTACTTTCTTTTCCAGTCATGAGTGAATAATGCCCTCTGACTCCATCAACGTGCGGGCCTGCGACATCATGCTCATCAGGGCGAAGCCAATTAAATGGAG
>CAZEOE010000020.1:0-7866 GCA_964513665.1 Candidatus Woesearchaeota archaeon
AATAAGCCTCTACAGGGATTCGAACCCTGGACCCTTAGTTTACAAAACTAATGCTCTACCACTGAGCTATAGAGGCATATAAACTCAAAATTAGATGCCCTTAAAAACCTTTTTCCCGAGCAAACTTTTTAAGAATTTCACAAGAAAATCTATTTAACTTATATTTTGAATGATTTTTAACATTTATTCTTTTTAGCTTCCTTATCTCCCAGTTGTTCTCTATCTTCCCGCGCAATTTAATAAAAAAGACAAAATGCCTCTGAATCCCCATATCTAAGCTAAATAAATATTTCAAAGAAGTTATCCTCGTCTTATCTCCCATCTCCTCTTTTATTTCTCTCCTCACGCTCTCCTCTAAATTCTCCCCTCTCTTTATTCCTCCTCCAAGAAGACTGTATCTCAAATTCCCTATATGTCTTGCAACAAGCAATTTACCTTTATAAAAAAGCACGAATGTTACTCTTTTTCTCAACAACATTAACTAACTAAAAAACGCTCACTTAAAAATCTGTCTAAAACCACTTTCCAAGACCTTCCTGTTTCTCCTTCTCCTTTCCGAATATACTTTGAATATACATCTCATTCAATTCCAAACTTTCAAGAAGATAATCGCTAACTTTATACTTTCTCGCTAAATCAAGTGCAGGTTGCATATATTTCAAAATACTTCCCTCAGCTATTGTAAAAATAAGTTTTCCCCCGCATTTTGTGCATTTCCCAATCAAAGGAGGTCTCCTAAATTTCTCATTGCATCCGACACATCTAAACGCCTGCATAGAATACTTCCTCAAGTTACCCCTTGTATCTCTAACAAAATGTCTCTCTATAATAAGTCTAGCAACATCTCCTACATCCACAGCCCTTATTTTTTCACAAAGCTCCATCTGCGCGCTGACCTTTTCCTGCATCGATGGAAGAGTCTTATAAGAAGAACATAAAGGTCCTAAATTAATATCCTCAGTGTCATAGCTATACCATAATTCCGTAAACTCTCTTTCCCCTCCAAGTCTTCCCTTTACCTGGTCCATTTTAACCGCAAAAGGCATTTTCTCCTCTTCTCCAGCTCTATATAAAGCGAGGGGAATCTCTCTTGAAGTATCCACATCAAATATCATGTCATCGACCTCTCCAGCTCGCATGGTTGCATTTAAAACAAGAGGCGCGTCCTGTGTTCCGCCTCTGTGTGCAGGTAAAAAACTCCTAGAAAAATTCAAAAGCATATCCATAAGAAGCATCACGGCAGCCTCATCTCCATCACAATCTCTTCTCATAGCTGCGTGCATGTAAGGACTTGCAAGCAAAGCCTGTGTCTTTGAAAACCCTATCAACCTCCCAACAACCGCTGCACAATTATGAGGAGCTATACATCCAAGTAAAGCCCCAACTAAATCCTCTCTTTTTATAGCGTTAAAAAACTTAGGCATCTTGTAAACTTTTTCAAGTTCCTCATCAACAAATCTGCTTATCCTTAAAAATACAGCATCAGCGCCCTCATCAAGGCTCTCAGGACTTGCCGGAAGAACTACATCATGTGGAAAAATCTCCAAAACTTGATTATCATTCTCAAGTTTGTTTCCATTAACATCTAATTCATATCCTAACTCTCTTAATTTATCAATGCTCGTGCCTATCTCCTTCGGCTTAAAATGTGTCAGAGGCATCTCACTCATGTCATATCTAATAGTCCCATCCTTATTCACATTTAAATTATGTTTTGCCCTCAATATACCTTTAGCCAGAAACTCGGCAGTGTGATCTTTATTACTTGTCCCTCTGACACCTTTAATTAAAGGTATCTCCTCATTTCTAAATCCTGTCAGCTTCCTACCACTTTCAAATATCTCTCTTATATTTACTCTCCTTTGTCTATATTCATCTTTCCCATTGTGTTGCTCGCAAGGCTCAAAATAAGATTCTTCACATTTCCTGCAATAATATCTTTTCCTGCAGTTTTCCCCGCACTTCATACATCTCAAATATACACTCTCTTCTTTACAAGTCATACAAAAATAATCACAAAAGTCTGATTTTACACTTCCATTTTCCAAAGCAGCCTGAACACTTCTCAATCTTCCTCCTTCTTCTCCAACAGGAAATAAAACATGAGGGCTCCCTATTAACTTCCTAAGTTTTGCCTTCTCTGGTCTCCCCATTCTAGACCCTATAAAAGTCCCTGACTTGTCCCTTATATCTATCTTACACAAAATCTTCACAATCTCTAAAGCATTTGAAAACCCTCCAATTTTCTCTTTTATTTTTTTTATTATTCTATCCACTTCCTCCTCAAGTTTTCCCTCTCTGAGCTCTATTCCTAAATTAAATAAAAAAACTCTCCCCTCATTTTCGGAAAGAACCACATTCTCTGTAACAACTTTATGTTCACACCCTATTAGTTCTAAAGCCCTCTTCCCTTTTGAAAATCTCTCCCTTTCAGAAAGATTATAAGGTAAAACTAATTTCCCCTCTCTTATATCTCCCCGTGCTATCCAATCTAAAAGACTATAGAAATTCTCCTTATCAATTTCTCTCCAAAAATAAATAAAATCTGGATGTAAACTAACTCCTAATTTCAAAGATAAATCTAAAGCTTTTTCAAAGTCAACTTTTAAAGGAGTTTCCACTCCTTTCTCCCTAACCTCTTGTTGCCAGTACTGTTCAATATACCCTTGTTTGTCTAAAGAATGGTTTCTGTTAAAATAATCCCCATAAGGAACAAGTATATCTCCAAAATAAATTATTTCCTCTACATCTTTATACAGTCTAGAAGCCTCTTTCTCATCATATATCTTCCTCACATCTCCATTCCTAAGTTTGACAATTGGACCCTCAATTGTTGTGCATGAAGCAACCGTACATCCTTTTGTAGGTTTTTCTATTTTGAGTTGTGTTCCCACAGCTATAAAATCTCCTGAGATTCTCATAGTCGCAGGATGCACAGCTAATGTTGAATATCCTGTATTCCTGCATCTCCCATATCTAAGCCTAAACGCCCCTGAAAAAGAAGGATGTCCAAAAACAGGTCTTCCAGCAACAAGATCTTTTATGTATACTGCACTTGCAGAACTCCCGACTTTTTTACTCTCTTTTATATCCTTCTGAAACTTAACAAACCCATCCATCCAATCCCATCCGCTCAATTTGAATCCTTTTTCCTTTAGCTTCTGCACTCTCTTCAAAATCTTAGGGGCCTTTTGGGCAAGACCCTCATTAACAGTCAAACAAAATCCAGATCTTATAAAATTAGTCGGAACCCTCTTCAAATCTTTATAGTTGAAAACTTCTTTATCCTCGCTCGGATCTCCCGCAACCTGGACAGGGATATTTTTCATCAAATATTCAACTTCTGCCTCTGTAGGAAGATATTGTAAATTGTTTACCCTTTCATGATACATGTAAGTTTCATGCACTCCTCTTTTAACTTCATCCTCGCTCGGATCATATCTAGCATATCCAAACACCTCTCTCAAATGATCTATTATCACAACAGAAAAAGCCATCTCCGTCCCCCCAGCAGATCTCATAGGTCCTGCAAAAAAAGGAGCGAAATAATCCTCTCCTTGTGAAGTTTTATTTAAGTGTATATTTACAAATCCCTCAATGGGTGAAGAAACCACTCCAAGAGTAAGATATGCTATTGCTATCCTCGCCCCGGCTTCTATAGCTTCCAGTTTATCTTTAAATCCACAATATTTTTCTCTAGCTACCTCCTCAGCAATAGTCAGTGCAACAGCCGGATCCAAAGACCCATGTATTTTCTCAAGTTCTAAAATCCTCTTTACAATTCTTTCATCAGCTATTTGTGGATAAATAGTGGAAATCAATCCAGTAGTCTTCTCTGCTAAAGAAGTGGCTATCGGTATTTCCACCTCCATTTTAGGATCAAATCCTTTTCTTCTCGCCTCGTTTGCAACAACATAATCTTCATCTACTTTCTTTTTAATTTCCTTAAAATAATTATTTATTTTCATTTTTAACTTCCTCCTCATCTCCAAAATCTAAAATCTTCAACTCCCTCGTCTTTAAATTTAAAATAGGCACCTTCGCAGGATCTGGGATGTTTCCTATCTTCTCTTCAAAAGGAGTCTGTCCCTGCCAACAACTCCCAGTTATGATTAGTGTCCCGTTGTAATTTTCTATATCCAATCTGTGTACTTCCCCTGTGCATAAAACATCTGGAACTTCACTTATCACTAAAGGATCCTTATGTGCGTTTGGAATATATGCCGCCTCAGAATGAGTTGGAGCTAAATGCCTCCTCTTAAGCATATGTCTTACAGCCCTGGCAGGACACTTATGAGCCTTTATCTCCCTAAGCTCTTTTATTTCATTTATAAAAGTGTGAATACTAGCTCCATGATACATCAAAACCTTGAACTCTTTATCCTTCTCAATTAATTTAACCATTGTAGGATTTGTAACTAAAATTAAATTTTCTATATCATAAAGTTCTGGTGCATACCTCTTACTTATTATTGGTTGAGGTTCAGCAACTCGTGTAGCGTCGTGTTGTCCGGGACACATAAACATAGTTATCTTTTTAGGAATCTCTCTAATATATGAAGCTAATAGTTTATATTGCTCTTTCATACTTTTCATCTCAAGTAGTTCCTCCTGGCCTGGAAATATACCTACTCCATCCACATTATCACCTACAAAAAAAATATATTTTATCTTTTTAGCTGTGTCATCCTCGCTATTTATCCATTCTAAAAATCTGGAAAAACTCTTTTTCAAATGTCTATCACTCCCGCAATGTAAGTCAGATAAAAAAGCAATATTGATGTCTTCATCAAACTTTGTCTTTTCAAAATTAATAGAATCTGGAAAGAAAATATCATAAATGAAAAGTAAGTCGCTATTTCCAGAAGCCCTCACACCAATTATATCATCCATCTGAAGCTCCTCTGCCTTACTGTACAACTCTAAATTATCTTTTTTTACAACCCCTGAAATCTTCCCTGTAAGATCCTCAAACTCAATAACTAAATTACCATTTTTAGTTATTCTCTTTGAATTGACAATAGAAATTATACTTAAAGTTGTTCTATCGCTTGAGATCTTTCCTATCGACACTAAATTTTTTTGCATCTCAGGTCTTGACATTAAAATTTTCTGCATCTCTTGATATCTTGATCTAAAATAACTTGTAAAATCACTTACTTCTAATTTTTTATCTGGAATAGTGTCTGCATAAAATATCTTAAAATCGCTCGATTTTGTCTCCTCTTTTCTCTCAACTTCTCTCCTTACTTCTAGACTAATCCCAAGTCTCACAAATACTCTTTCAACTTCATCACTCTTCTGTCCTAAACTTCTTATAAAACTCTGAACATATTCTGCATTTTTACTCAAGACCCCTTTATTTATGAATTTCTGCCCAGAAACTCTCTCTATCTGTTCCAAAAACTCAAGAGCTGTAAAATTATTATGAAAACTGTTCAACACCTCAAAAACATCCTTATCAAGCAACAACCCTTTTTCTCTTATTAATCTGAAAATCTCATCCACTATATATCAAGAGCTTTTGTTAGGATTTCCTTAGCCTTCTCTTTTATATTTTGAGAAAGCATAAGCTTTATCTCTCTCGTTCTGCCCTGCCTCCCCTTACTTATTACTCTTGCATTTATTATCCCAAGCATATCAAATTCCGCAAGAATATCCGAAACTCTCCTTTGTGTTAAAATTTCATTTTTCGTATTATTACAAATGTCTTGATAAACCTCAAAAACATCCCCTGTATAAAGAACTCCTCCCTTTTTTGCCTCATCTAATTTCATAATAGCATATAATATAAGTTGAAATTGCGCGGGTTCGCTTTCTATAACATCTAACATTTTATCTCTTTCTATCTTACTATTTGCCTGATCGATATGATCTAAAGTAACTTTGTTTTTTCCTTCCCTCACAGCTATTTCTCCAGCCACTCTTAACAAATCTAAAGCTCTTCTCGCATCCCCGTGCTCTCTCGCAGCATAAGCCGCGCATTTTGCAATCACTCCTTCCTCAAGACTGTCCTCAACAAAAGCCATATCAGCTCTCTCCTTTAATATATCTCTTAATTGTAAAGCGTTATAAGGTGGAAAAACTATCTCCTCCTCTCCCAAAGAACTCCTCACTCTTGGATCCAAGTTATCCATGAAAGTTAAGCTGTTGCTTATCCCTATAATGTTAATCTGAGCATTTTTAAGTTCTGAATTTATTCTAGTAAGTGTATAAATAAAATTATCATTTATCTTCTTTACAGCTTGGTCTATCTCATCTAAAATAAGTATTACTATTTGTTTCTTCATGTCTAACAATTCTATAAATTTAGAATAAACAACATCAGTAGGAAGTCCCGTTGCAGGAATGCTTTCTCCCATCATTTTAATAAGTTCCGCTATTATCCTATATTCTGTATCTGATATTTTCTTAGATTTACAGTTAACATATAAAAATTTCAATACCTCATTACCCCCAACATTAACTTTAGATTCCATCTTCTCAGCTATAAATCTAGCAGACAATGTTTTCCCACTTCCTGTTTTCCCAAAAAGAAATACATTACTAACTTTATCACCCTTAAGTGCTGGACCAAGTATAGAAGCAAGAGTTTCTATTTGTGGAGTTCTATGTAATATAGATTGTGGAGAATAATTTGACTGAAGAACAGATTTATTTTTAAATAAATTATTAGAAACAAACGAATCAAATATCTGATCTAATTTATCCATCTTTTTGCCTCTTCGAAAGTTAAACTCTCAATATTATAAACTTAACTATTCTCAACCATAATTTCCATTGGAATATATAAATTTCACCTCGAAAACGAAACAACAAACTCTTAGATAGAGACACCTATATTTCTCATGGAGAAATAAATAACCTCATATCTATTTAAATTAATTTAAAGCGTACTTTATATATTGTTTTCAAATAGTATATTATATAATAATTATTTTATAATATATATAATATAATATAAATATTTAAAAATAAAAATTAAAAACAAACAACAACATAAACTCTTTTTAAACCTTATCTAATTCTCCACACGAAACCATAGGGTGAGGGCTATAACATAAATAAAAACCATCCCAATTTACCCCCTTTAAAATACTAAAATTACAAAGAAAAGTTTAAATACAACAACTCTCACATTGTATAATGTCAATGGAAAAGAGACCTTTAAGAGATGTTATTGGTAAGTTAGTTGTTACAAAAGAAGGTAAGCGTCTAGGTATTGTTAAAGATATAAATTTCGAGACAAACGCTGGTGAGTTAATCCAGTTAATAATAAAAGACCCAACATCTTATGTGAGAAACCTTAATTTAGAGTCAACCATGGGTAAGGAAGTGTTAGTTCCTTACAATTCAATAATAGCTATAGGTGACTTCGTCGTTGTGTCAGAAGAAGACCTAACATAACAAAATTTAAATAATCTCTTTTCAAAACATTAAAATGCAAATGATAGGTTTTAATCTAAAGAAGATTTTTTTCTTTAAAGAGAAAAATTTCACAGGCTCAAACATAAATACAAATATCGAGTTTAAAGATTTTCAAAAAGAAGAAGTTCCTCTCCTTAAAGATAAAGAGGCCTTAAAGATAGACTTCTCATATAAAATAACATATAACACTCAGAAAGAAAAAGAAGATAAACTAGGAGAAATAGAGTTTGAAGGTTCTATAGTCATGACCTCCACTTCAGAAGAAGTAAAACAAATTCTAAAAGACTGGAAAAAGAAACAAGTTTCACAAACACTCCAAGTCCCTCTTTTCAATCTAATCATGCGTAAATGTCTCCCTAAAATAATTTCAATTTCAGATGATATAGGCTTACCCTCTCCAATAGCTATGCCTAAAATAGAACTCAAAAAGAAACAAGA
>CAZEOE010000020.1:7966-14122 GCA_964513665.1 Candidatus Woesearchaeota archaeon
TAGGCTTACCCTCTCCAATAGCTATGCCTAAAATAGAACTCAAAAAGAAACAAGACCAATAATTAATTTATTTTTCCCAATTTACCAAAATCCAGAACTTCAAAATCCTCACTAACAACAAAAACACCACATTTATTATAATTCAAATCAAAAAACAACCCTAAATCACTTTCTCTCGGGTCACTCCCCTCACTAACTTCGATAAAACTAGGAACAATAACTACTCTTTTATCTTTATATTTCCCATATAAAAAACACTTATATTTTTCCATCTTCACACCATCACTTATCTTAATAGCTGGATGCCCATGCCCCACTATCCAATACTTTATCTCTTTAGAGTATATCTCCTTAAATTCTCTATCTCCATGTAAAAAACAGAATTCTTCAAAAATATAATAATCAACAAATCTTACATATTCATATCTTCGTATAACAGGCTCAAGTATCTTATCATGATTTCCCTTTACTATAATTATTTCCTCACATTTTTTTTTAAAAGACTCAACAACTTCAATAACTTCCCCCCACTCTTGTCTGGAGATTTTTCCAAATTCATGTTTAACATCACCTAATAAAATTATCTTGTCAAATCTTCCAAATTTCTTAAAAAACTTCTCAAAATAATCTAAAACATTTTTCAAAACGCTTCTTGAGACAAAAAAACCTCTCTCATTCAAACTTTCCTCATACCCTAAATGCAAGTCTCCAATAACTAATACTCTATCTTTCAACCCTTCTACAATTAAACATTTTCCAACAAGTTCAATTTTCTTTCCAATTTTCACACAAAACCATACTAAACTAGTTTTAAATAATTCACTCTTTAACCCTATAACTAGCAATTAAATAAATAAAAAGTCCAAGAGAAAAAAACAAGATAGAATATCCATTTATTTTCCCTATTCCAATTTCTTCAGAAGCAAAATTTCCTGTAAAAGATATTCCAGAAAAAACAACAGACAATATAAAAAAACACATACTCAACACAAGCCAAACTTTTCTACCTGTGCTAAATTTCTTTCCATAAGGCTTTTTCATAAAATATAAACTAATTTTCAGTTTATATATCTTTCACCCTTTCTTTTATAACCTTCATATGCAACTCATGCATCCTTTTCAAAAACGCAGTTTTATCTTCCATCTTTATCAAATCAGACCTTCCCTGTATAACTAAACCAAGTCCAAAAGGAGAGGGAATCATCACTCTTACAATCTTTATCTTCATCTTTCCATTCTCAATCGACTTCAACACCTTTATCGCATTCTTTATCTCCATAACATCTTCAAGAACTTCTCTTCTAGCCTCCCTTAGAATAGGGAATTCATCACTTATTTTCTTTACAGCATTAAATAAGAACTCACTATGCACCTGTTGTTTACCCGCGCTCTTCTCTCTACCTTTATAATTTCTCAAAATCATCAAAGATCTTCCCGCACAATGCCTGAATCTTCTCTTCAAAACATCAGTTTTTTCAATAGCCTCCTTCAAAATCTTCTCAAAGTTTGAACTCTTTACAAATTTTAGTATATTTTGCTCTTCAAGCTTCTCTCCAGCTATAAAAAAACCATTATCATTTATACCAATTTCAATATCTCTATGTTTTAACCTCGCAGCCGCATACCCATAAGCCCTTGAAAGCGCATCATTTACTCTTCTCCCAAATAGAGTGTGAAACACCAAAAACTCTTTTTTTTCTTTAAACTTTTCAATTAAAATAAGCTCATCATGAGGTATCTCAGAAAATAAATTTTGTTCATTAAAATAATCATAAATACTTTCTGCAACATACCCTTTACAATACAAATACTCTTTTATAAATTCCACACACTCCTTCTTATTATTTATCCTCTCTCTTACTAATCTTCTAAATTTAGAAACATCAAGCGCAACATCAAAACTCAGAGGAAGCATTTCAGAAAACCATGAAGGAATGGTTGGATTCTTTGTCACATCAGCCCTTACAAAAGCAGTCATACCTTTAGAATACAAAAATTCATATTTCTGTCCACCTAATACAAAAACATCCCCTCTCTTCATCCTTTCAAGAAAACCCTCATCAATTTTTCCAACAACCAATCCATTCTTATCAGAAGGGCTTCTTATTGTGACTTTTATAAAACTCTCACTAGGTATTGTTCCTAAATTAGTCATATACATAACTCTTGCAAGCTTTCCTTTCTTACCTATTTCCTTAGTCTGCGGATCATACCATATCTTAGCATAAACATTTCTATGCTCTAACGCATAATCTCCAGCAAGATAGCTAACAACAGAATAAAAATCGTCAGAGCTTAAATTATAATAACAATAGCTGTTTCTTATAACTCTCAACATATCTTCAACCTTCCAGACCTTCGTAATAGCCATTCCAAATATTTGCTGTGCTAAAATATCAAGAGCATTTTTAGGTATTTCTGCCTTATCTATCTTTTTCTCAATCATTTCTTTCATAAGAACCCCGCACTCAACCAAATCATCTCTATCCAAAACAATAAACCCTCCTCTAGGATTACTATGTAATTTATGTCCTGCCCTTCCAACTCTTTGAAGCGCCCTTGCAACTCCCTTTGGAGATCTCAAAAGAACAACATAATCTATACTTCCGATATCTATCCCAAGCTCTAAACTTGTAGAACTTACAACAACTTTAAGCTCCCCTTTCCTCAATCTTTCTTCAATATCAAACCTCATTTCCTTACTCATAGAACTATGATGGGCTCCTATAGAGTCACTATATTTTTTAGGAAAATGGTTTTTCAAATGATGAACTATTCTTTCCGTGGCATTTCTAGTATTTGTGAATATAAGTGTTGTCCTGTTTTTTTCAATAACCTCATCAAGCATATTATATAGTTTCTTCTGACTCTCTCCACTCTCAGCCTCAAGTATATGCTCTCCAGGGTAATCCAGATCAATTTCAATTTTTTTTATCATCTTAACCTCAGCTATTAAACACATTCTACCATTTCCAACCAAAAACTTCGCGATTTCATCAAGTGGAGATATAGTCGCACTCAATCCGATTCTTACAGGTTCAATAATACTCAAATCATTTAATCTTTCCAAAGTAAGAGAAAGGTAAACTCCTCTCTTATTAGTCAAAGCATGTATCTCATCAACTATTACAAACTCTAATTTTGTTAGATTCTCAACAAATTTACTGCTCGTTATAACAATAGCTAAAGTTTCAGGAGTAGTAACCAAAATATGAGGTATGTTTCTTCTCATCTTTTCTCTTTCTTTTACACTAGTATCTCCTGTTCTCAATCCAACTCTTATTTCCTGTATCTCAATACCTTTTTTTTCAGCCAGTTCTCTTATCTCCTCCAACGGACTAATAAGATTAACATAAATATCTCCACTCAAAGCTTTCAATGGAGAGGTATAAACAGCGTATATCTTATCCTCAAGTTCATTCTTCAAAGCCAAACTAACAAGATAATTCAATATTCCAAGAAAAGCAGTCAACGTCTTTGTTCCCCCAGTCGGAGCGCTTACAAGTATATTTTTTCTATCATTTATATTCTTAACACCATAAAGCTGAGTAAGCGAGAACTCTTTAAATTTAGAGAAAAACCACTCTCTTACAAGTGGATTAAGTATCTTCTTTACTTCTTCAGGCTTTTCAGCATCTATATACTTTAAATTTTCATCCATATTTCCCTGAAAAAATCACAATTATAAACTTATGTATCAACTTCTAAATTTTAACTATAAACCTAAATTTTAAATAACATAAAATCATAAAATAAAATGCCTAAAATATCAAAACAAAAAAAAGATAAAATTTCAGAGCAAATACTCCATTATCTATTCTCGACCTCTCCAAATTCACAACACACAAATAAAATAGCTCAAGAAATAGCAAGAGACGAAGAGTTTACAAAATCTCTCCTCCAAGATTTAAAATCAAAAAGTTTAGTAGTGGAAATAAACAAAAACAACAAAGGAGTAGACTACATCAAAAGACAGCGCTGGAGGCTTTCCTCTGAAGTATACTCAATATTTCAAAAAAGGCAGAACAGAACCTAAATATTTATATCTTTTAAAAAGCCCTAAAAAACATGGATCCAATAAAAGAGGCCTTCTCAAAAGTGAAAGAAGATATTTCATCTATAAAAGAACAAATAGAAGATTTAAAACGAACTATTAACGAATTTAAACTCCAACAGACAAACCCGACAGATAATCCGACAGACAGACAGACACAACAGACAGTTCCGACAGATAAATTGCCTTTATACGGCCTAAAAAGCCCAAATATTAACATTTCCACAGGAAATAAAGGGGTTCCGACAGACAGACAGACAGACCAACAGACAGACATAAACGAACCAAAAGAACCTATAAAGTTCGCACAATCTTTAGATAGACAAGAAGATAGAATCTCAAGAATCCACAACCTCTCCCTAGTTCTTTCCTCCTTAGATGATTTAAAAAAAGAGCTAAGACTTATGTTGAAAAAACTAACTCCTCAGGAGTTTTTAATTTTCTCAACTCTCTATCAACTAACTGATCAAGGAATCTCCGTCGATTATGTCCTTCTCTCTCAAAAAACAAGTCTCTCACAAAGCTCAATGAGGGACTACATATTGAAGCTGATAAATAAAGGAATTCCTATAGAAAAACACAAGGAAAACAATAAAAAGGTCTCCCTTTCCATCCCTTTAGAGTTTAAACGCGCAGCCTCTCTCGATACAATAATAACTCTTAGATCAATATAGTTCTTTTTCGGTACAACGATTAATTATTACTTTCTTTCCTAAGTTTAACAACAAACTCAAAATAAAAAAGTTCGTATTAATCTCTTCCTTTTTACCTCAACTTATATTTCCATCACCTTTTTTCAATATCACTCTCTCCTTTTCTAAATAAATCCTCCTTTTCACCCTTTCTCCCCTTATTTTAGCTCTTACTTTTTGAATCTCCTTCATCATCTTTCACAAACTCTCTTTTTTTACCTCAAAATCTATAAAACTCAAGACACAGCTAACTCTCACTTTTTCATATTTCTGCCTTTTTTCCTCATTTTTATCTTTTTTCCTCATCTTTTTTAGCACAAAACCTCACAACTAACTCTCACTTTTTCACTTTTTAAGATTAAAAGTTCGCTTAACATTTTATTTTTCATCCCCTTTTTCTCTGTTCTTCTTTTCAACTCTCACTTTTTCATATTTTCTCATTTTTTGCTTTATTTCTTCAGGTATATACACTCTTTTCTTCCCACTTTTTTCACTCATTTCCTCAATTAATCCCTCACTTTTCTGCTTTATCGAATTTACCTGCCCTCTAATGGTTGACTTATCTTTTCCAAGCATCAATGCAAGATCCTCATAACTAAGCTTCATCTCACTATTCAACAACGTTAAAACCAACAATCTTTCATTTCCAGAAAGTCTCTTTAAAATTCCGTAAAAATTATCTGTTTGGACAGCTGTTTGGACAGCCTTTTCAACAACCTCAACAGATGTTTGTTTGTCAAAAACAGGCAATTTTTTAAACAGCTGTTTGTTTGTTTGGGCATCACTCACTTCCTCCAAAGCTTCCCTAAGCGAACTAATCTCATCTCTAATCGTCGATAAATCTTCTTTTAACAAATCTAGCTGTTCAAACAGCTGTTTATCTCGCCCATTAAGGTGTTTAAGCCATTTTCCAACACCATCCATATCATTTTTTACAGAATTAAATCCTTCTAAAGTCTTTTTTTCAATTTCATCAATTCTTTTTTTTGAAAACCATCCAAACATTACAAACACAAACAGCTATACTATTTAAATATTGCGTTTATAAGCCCTATTAACGAAGGTTGTTTGTTTTAAATAAATTAAAAAAGATACAATTAAACAACTAAAAAAATTACACAAACACCCTCAAATTAAAAACAAACACCTGTTTAAACACCTCCAAACACCCTCTCTCCGTCGATAAATAAAATATATCATTTTAATCAAATTTTTAAAATAAAACTCCTTTCAAAAAAATAAGCCTTGTGAAAAAATTAAAAACAAACACCTGTTTAAACACACCTCTAATAATCCATAAGTTCGTTTAATCCTCAAACTCCCCCTTATCTCTAAAAAATTAGCCTCAATAAATCTGAGGCGCGAAGCGCCGAACGCGCCCGATATAAAGTATTAATTTCACCTCATTAA
>CAZEOE010000021.1:0-12519 GCA_964513665.1 Candidatus Woesearchaeota archaeon
ATTATGTTGAAATTTAATGACTTGGATGATTGTATTCTTCAAATGTTCTGTCAAGAATCTCTCTAACATCTGAATCTAACTCTTCCTCGCCCACTGGTAAAGAATACCTTACCTCGCCTCTCCTCCCGGCTGGAGGATAACTGAGGCGTATTGTGGGATTGGTTCCTAGACCATCTCTCAAAGTTATCGTGCTGTCCGCGAACAGTATTTCTCCTGTTTGCCGACTGACAATTGCATTTAGTGATCCTTGACCTCCTGTTGAATATGAAACTGCTCCAACCTTGTCTACAAGAACACCTATGTTATGAGCTACAACGTCTTCAATAGAAGGTTTGTTTGTTTTTTCCATGTTACCACTATGGAATGCATATATTTAAACTTTTCTATATTTTATCCTACGGCGGCTGCGGAGACCCATCTGTCACTAAAATATGGCCACCATCCCCAAGCGAAGATTATCGCTGATAGAAGTATGCTCTGCAAAGAAAATCTTTTCATCTGTTTTGATTTCTCCTTTCAGATATTAGTCTTTTAAGGAAGTGAGAGTATATAAGTGAGAGTTATCCTTGAGTAATAGTTACTTTTCATGGTAAAATTATTAAACTGTGTTCTTTTGTAGTATTGTGAGCCGTGGACTTTATTTAGAAAGGGGGAGAGTTTATACTGGGAGAGTCTCTTTACAAGGGGAGCGCCACCATAACGGGACTGGACGCTTCGGAATGAGTTCGAGAGATAAGTATTATACAGACTTGAAGGCAGGAGATATAATTTATTTTCCACAAGAGAATATTAGGATTGGTGTTGAATCGGTTAATGGGGGCTCTATCGATTTGAAAGTAGGAGAGGATAGTTTAAGCCTGCATGGAAACGAAACATTCAGCAGAAATGGGGTAGATATAATGAGCTCCGGGAGGAGACATGCAAAAAATAGAGAGAGAAGTGGATACTATGGGCGGAGAGTCCATGTCACAATACTGCTCCCTAAGGGACACAGATACTCTCATACGAAAGTCAGAAACAGATAATACTTATTTATTTGAAATGATTTTTAATTGTTAAATATATTGATGAAGAAGATTTATAAATAAAGTCGAGCTTGAATGGAAATGAGAAGAGGAGTGTTTTTTGTTTTCCTAATTTGCTTGTTTTTTTCTTTTGGAGTTGTGAGCGCAAGCTATGTTTTTGAGAAAAATTCTTCAACTATAGAAAAAGATTATGTAGAAAATGATTTCATAAGGGGAAAGATAAAAATATCTGTTGAAAATGAAATTAATCCTATGTTAAAAGGAAATTTCGGAGGTGGAATGAATGTATATGATGTATTCAAGAAAGGTGGAAAGGTCGCGGGTAAAGATTATACTTGTTCTCCTGTGAGCTGTAAGGAAAGTTATTCTAAGGCTGATGGAGATTCTGGAAGTTTAGAAAAAGATATTTCTCTTTCCACACAGAAGAAGATATATGGTTTTGAGATAACTGGACAGAGTGTTGTGATAAAAGATATTAAATTTGAGATAGATGGCTCTGGAGAAATAACTTGTGAAAACCAAGCCAATATAGACTACTTAAATGACAACAGTACTGACTACTTTAACATGAAAAGCTCCGGGATAGTCTGCCAGAGCAAGAATGAGTCATATGGATGTTTTTCAACAAGTGAAACTGGAGAAGAAGTTTTATTGAAAAAAACTCCCGAGTTTTATTGTGAGAATGTAACATTGGACTCCGCGCCAGGGTATGAATTAGGGGCTAAGATTTCAGGGACAGGAGGAGAAGTAGAATTAAAATTGCTAAATATAAATAAGACTTATATTGGAGGATGCGTCGACTCTCCGGCTGGAGGAAGGGCTAAATGTATAATTGATGCGCCCTCAAGAGAGAAAAAGAACTATTATGTGTGTATAGCCTCAAAAGAAGACTCTAGCTACAAAATAAAGAGAGAAAATAAGGGAAGTGTATGTGGGGGAGTGTATGATGGAAGCAGTATTAAATTCCCATATGATTATGAGATATATGCGCGACCCTTAGAATATGCTCAGATAGGTGCAGAGATTATAGACAAGGACAAGTATAAGGCTCTGACTGGAAAGGATATAATTGCGGAAACTAATAAGTATATTAATGACAACTATAGGGGAGATTGTTCAAATGGGTGCGCGATACCTTTGGGAGTCTGGGGTATTCAGGGACAGTCTTTAAGGATAAAAAACATACAGGCAAGATATGACAGCGCTGGAGCTACAGTAGAGAGCGACAAGATTTTTTCTCTTGTGAAGAAAGACTTTTCTTTGAGTTTCAATTCCACTTTCTTAGACCTTGTGAACTTTGAGATAAAGACTCCTATGAAAAATGGAGTGAGCAAATTTGAACTTTATCTTGGGGAAAATAAACTGATGGAGGAAAATATTAATGTTAAAATTGGCTTCAACTTCAGCATAGGTCCGAGGAGAACATTGATAGGACAGAGTACTAGATTTAGCATTTTTGGATTATCTAATATACAATCGAGCAGGTGGAATTTTGGAGACGGATCGCCCAGCGTCTCTGGAAAGGAATATGCTGAACACACATATTCTAAAGATGGAGAGTATATTGTAGAAGTCAATGTCCAGAATAATGCCGGAGATGTTTCGACTAAGAAATTTAAGGTGAATGTTGGAGATGTTAAGAGATCTGCGAATATAAAAATTCTAAGCTACGATTCTGCACTAAAGAGTATCAAAGAAGACATAGCCAGTGTTCCAGGATGGGTAAAGGTTGAGATTGAAAAAGCGACTAAGATAGGAGACCTTGAAACTTCTTTGAAAAAAATTAAGGAAGAGTATGCCTTACTTGGAAATAATTCTAAGGAAGAAGAATATGTCCCTGTTTTGGAAAAACTACTTGACTTAGAAATCCCTTATAGCGTGTCAGTATCTGAACAGGGTACTCTGCCAATGGATATAGGTTATTCTAATATAGATTCCAAATATGTCGCTGAGTTTTCTGGTGGAGAAAAAACTGAGGATCTTGAGGAAGCCATAGTTTTATGGAACTTAGATTCATACGCTAATGATGTAGATTTTAAGACATATTCCTCATTTTCCGAATTTGGAGAAAAGACACTTGCTAGGGAGTATAAGGTGAGAATTGAAAAGATATCGGATAACTTCGCTGAGGAGTATTTGTTCATTCAGGAAAGCTTCGACAAACTTAAATGGAAAGAAGATTATGATGCGAGAGAAATAGCTGGAGGCTCGTATATTCCTATTGCGGATAAGAAAGAAATTGAATTTTTAATTGTTGGGGAGAGTCCTCCTGATGTTGAGAAGCTAGGGATGTATATCTCGCCTGTTATTGGAGATTTAGGAAGCTTTGATAAGCCTATAGACAGCATATTTTACAGAGATGGTGTGTTTAGATGGAAATTTTTCTTTGTATGGATGAGTGTCTTAATTGTGAGTTTTCTTGCTGTTTACCTCATACTTCAGACATGGTATAAGAGACATTACGAACGCAGTCTTTTTAAAAATCCTGACGATTTATACAACTTGATTTATTTCATCTATAACTCAAGGATGGCAGGGATAGAAGACAAAGACTCTAAGATTAAACTTGGTGAAAGAAAATGGAAAAAGGAACAGATAGTATATGCGTTTAAGAAAATAGACGGAAAGAGAACAGGTATGTGGGAAATACCTATCTTTAAGTTTATGGAAAATAAGAAAGTTAAACAAGAAATAGAGAAAAAACAAGGGAAACCTATAGACGTAAGATTTATTAAAAGGTGAGATTAGTAATAAAAATGCTTAACATATTTAAAACATTTTCGAAGACTTTTATGAGGAAGTTTTTTGGTAGAAAGAGAAACCTTAAGATAGGATTTTATGGTCCGCCTAACGCCGGGAAAACTACTCTGGCAAATAATATATGTGTAGACTGGCTCGGAGAAGAGATTGGAAAGGTGAGCAATATACCTCATGAAACTAGAAGAGTTCAGATGAAAGAACAAGTAAAAGTAGAATACAGAGGAAAGGAGCTTACTTTTAAGCTGATTGATACTCCTGGAATTGCAACAAAGATAGATTATGAGGATTTCCTTAAGTTTGGTTTGACAAAATCAAATGCGAAGAAGAGAGCAAAGGAGGCAACGCAGGGAATAATAGAGTCCATTCAATGGTTGGACGATTTAGATGCAGTAATAGTGGTGTTAGACTCTACGGAAAATCCGTATTCACAGGTTAACATAACTATAATTGGAAACCTTGTTGCTAGAAAGATACCTGTGCTTATTGTGGCTAACAAAATAGACATGAAAAAATCAGATATAAAGAAAGTTGAGTCTGCGTTCCCAGAATATGAGGTTGTTGGAATATCTGCTAAGGAAAAATTAAATATGGAGGAATTCTATGAGTCTTTGTTTAAGCTATCAAAGAAAATTTAAAAATGGTAAAAAAGAGTGATAAATATAAAGGGTTGAGTTTGCATGTTATACCTTTCTCCGAGGTTAAGATGATGACAATAAGTGAAAGGGTGAAGAAAGTTTTGAACTTAGTTCTTGGAAATAAGATAGTTATTTTACATGGTAGACTGAGGCCTGAGGAAGAAGCAAGATTGATAGAGGATACTATGGCTATGGTGGACCATGTAAAGGGATTCACAGGAATAGAATTGGCCGTGATTGAACCGCAATTGAAAAAGGAAAATGTTTTTGTTAAAATGAAGTACGGCCTTGCGAAAAAACTTGTTGGAGATAATAGTAGTTTGACAGTAATAGGTCCTGCAAGTGTTATAAAAGATATAAAAAGAGATCCTAAGAAGATTGAATTGATGTTGAGTTAATAGACAAATCTTTATTAATAATTGATTGATTAAAGAGTATGCCTTATAAATGTGTTCACTGTTCTCAGGGGTATGAAGATGGTTCTCAAGAACTTTTGAGCGGATGCTCTAAATGTGGAAAAAAATTCTTCTTCTATATAAAGAAGGAGCAGGCTGAAAAGATCAGAAGTGAAGATGTTGAAGAGTCGATAAGTTCTGTGGAGAAAAAACAGATGGAGAAAGATGTGAGAGAAATAGCTGGATTGGAAAATGAAGAAGATCCCGTGTTTCTTGATTTTGAGAGCGTGAGAGTTGTGCGTCCTGGAAAATATCTCGTGGATTTGGGGAAACTGTTTGAGCGAAATAAGCCAAGAATATATCAGCTTGAGGATGGAAAATATATAATTGACCTTGCATCCAGCGAAAAAAGTATATAGGGAAGAATTGCCAGAGTTTAAATATTGCTTTTTATTATTCTGTTTATGGGTTTAGCCTTGTTAAAAAAGAAGTTAGATCTGTTGCCTTCGAAAGAGGAAATGGATAAAATAGACTTGGAGGTGAAATTATTCAATAGATATTTACTAGAGGCTATAAAAAAAACAGATATAGATGCCGAAGTCGCTCTAGGAGGTAGCTATCAGAAAAAGACATTGATAAAATCTGAGCTATATGATGTAGATTTCTTTGTGAGATTTGACTGGAAGTATGAAAACCTTGCAGAATTGCTTCAAAAAGTTATAAATTTTCTCCCAGAAGAAATAAAGCGCAAAGCTAAAAAAGTTCATGGTAGTAGAGATTATTTTAAGATAGAGATTTCTGAAAACCTTGTTTTTGAGGTAATTCCTGTAACTAGAATTAAGAAGAGTGGTGAGGCGAGAAACGTTACAGACTTAAGCTTTTTTCATACCTCTTATGTGAAAAGAAAAATTAATGAAAACATCCGGAGCGAGATTGCATTTGCAAAGCTATTCTTAAAAGCCTCTGGAATCTATGGTGCTGAGTCTTATATAAGTGGTTTTTCTGGTTATGGAATAGAATGTCTTATCATTTACTATAAAAGCCTTGAAAAAATGCTTAGAGAGTTTGTAAGCGCAAAGGAAAGAATAATTATAGATATAGAAAAACAGTATAAACGAAAGGAAGATGTTTTGTTTGAAATGAATGAAAGCAGGATAAAGGGACCAGTTATTTTGGTTGATCCTGTGTCTAGAGAGAGAAATGTTCTGGCTGCGCTCAATAGAGAGAGTTTTGAAAAGCTTATGGAAAGGGGAAGGGCTTTGCTAAAAAATCCATCTATTAAATATTTTGAGAGCTATAGTTTTAATGAGGACAAGTGGAAGGAGAGAGCTAAGAAAATAAAGGGTGAGATTATATGCGTTAAAATGGAAACTGAGAGGCAGGAGGGAGATATAGCCGGAACAAAAATGAAAAAGTTTTCAAGGTATTTGGAGAGAGAAATTTCAAGGGAGTTCGAAATCAAGGAAAGTTTTTTTGATTATGATTTAAGCAGGACCGCAAATTACTATATGCTGACAAAGAGGAAAAAAGAGGTCATAAAAGTAGGTCCTCCTCAGAATATGATTGAGTCTGTTAAGGAATTTAAGAAAAAGAATAAAGGAGTTTTTTTATTGAATAAAAAGTATTACTCAAAGACAAAACCTTCTTTAACTATAAAAGAATTTATTGAAATGTTTAAATCAAAAAATGCTAATAAACTGAACGAGATGAGTATTTCTAATCTGGAAATTATTTAGGATCTTTGTCTTCTAAAAGGCCGGATATTGCTGTAGCAAAGAATGGTGAATTGAGCCATACTGCTATTTCTTCCTCTGAGTTTTCAGGAGTTATCATGAAAAGTATTTCTTTCTTGTCTGCTACAAACATTCTCGCATTTGATTCATTTGGAGAAACCTTAAGAGTAGATTTGATGTTCAATTTCTTTAACTTTTCTGTGTTTCCAGAAATCGCAAGCTTTACTTTGATATTGTTCTTTACTGCCTGTTGTAACGCTGGCAAGAGAACTCGGCTCTTATCTTCAAAGTCCATGGCTGAAGTAGATATTAAAATTTCTTTCTTTGTGTTCTGTATTAGCTCTCTGATTCTGCTCAAAATATTTGACCTTCCTTTTAGAGAGCCAGTTATGTCTAAAGTCTTTATTGGTGATATCCCTGATTTGTGAAGTTTTTCAAGCTCATCATATTCCATTGTTTCTTTCAATGTAGCAAGACCCTTAACCTTCTCCTGTGCTTCCTGCATTACATTAGACTTAATCTTCTCAAGAACTTCGGTTGGTTTTACTGCTATGTATTTGACAGGTTTTCCTATTTTTACTATTGCAAATCCTCTCTTCTCAAGAGATTCTAAAACATCATAAGTTCTTGATCTTGGAACGCCAGATATTGTTGCTATCTCTCCTGCAGAAGCTATTCCTTTTGAAAGCAAGGCTATCCAAACCTTGGTTTCGTAAATATTAAGATTGAAATATTCTTTTATTCTCTTCACTAGTTCTTGCTTTATCATCATTTTAATATCCCCCTACTTTTGTTGCTAGAGCCTCAAGATCGCGGTTCATTGATTCAATTACACTGTTTACAACACCCTCGATCTCATTGTATCTCGCCTCAACTGTTCCCAGATGGCTTTCAGCCTGTTTTGCATTTAAAATGCCTCCATCTGAAACTAGATCTTGTAATTTTTTCCTTGCAACCGTCAAAGATGTATCCGTTTGTTTTCTATCTGGTGAAATATTGAAAATATAACTTGGGTCGAAAGCTGATTCGTATTTTTTTGTTTTTTCATTGTATCTTATTGGATGTCCGCGTATGGCTATCTCGCCTTTATCTCCAATTGTAGTGATCGGGTCTGCAAGAAGTGGTAAGGTTAGATTAGATACAAAACTTCCAAGAAACAGGCCTATTGCTTCTCTACCTGTGTATTGATCGTAAACACCTATGTCATTTGATACCACTAAAGGGCTGGAGTATAATTGTTTGGGATGTTTGCGAGAAATAACTGCTGAAGACGTATTACTTAAAAAGCTAAAAACTGTCCCCACAACTATTTCATAAATTACCTTTTTTTCGTCTTTACCTCCAAATAAAATCGGAAACCCAATAGGAGGGAACGTAGTTGCTAAAGCTATCTTGCCAGCAGTTTTTAGTCCTGATAAATACCTATTACTTGAACTGTTATTATTTGTATCCATACAGGAGCGACAATTGATCTATATTTAAACCTTTCGATTTTAATGTCATTAATAAGTTATAACATTTTAGATAAGAAGAGTAATTCCAAGAGCTACTAGACATCCTGCGGTAATGAAAGGCATCGCTGGATAAAATTTACCTTTCTTGGATGCGAGAAATAGTGCGCCGAGTGCCAAGGTTGCGCCTATGGAGATTATGATTGCGTGTAGAATGCCAAGAGAATTGAGAACGACTCCTGCAAGAATAATAGGGAAAACTACATCACCGCCTCCGAGGATTGCCACGCTTACTTTTACATTCTTTGCGTTTTTCTTTCCAGATTTTTTAATGTCTTTTATCATCTGCCTTTCTTTTTTTCCAAGATATGGGATGAAAAAACCTGAGAATAGTTTTAATTTTTGAATCTGATACTTCGCCATTTTCTGCATGAAACCTGCGTGCCAGACGGCATAGATGTCATATATGGATATAAAAATAAGAAGAATAACTACTGACCAGATATTTAAGAGAGGCACGAAGATTGAGGCAATTCCAGGATAAATAGCCATTTCTGTGAGGTTATGTAAGATGATGTTTCTTTTAAATATCTTGAAGAAAGCTAGAGGGATGGCTAGAAGTATAGAAATTAACTGGGAATATGGAAAAGAAATGACTATTGCGTTAATCGATATACCGAGAGCTAGAGCAACCACGACAAAAAACCATATTCTGAGAACTAATTCAATCTTGTATTTGATTAAAATAAGCATTATAAAAACTGCAAATATTAAAGCGAATACTATGGAGACTAATGAACTGCCAGGAGTTATTCCTTCTGGAGGATCCATCCAATAAGGGAGATTGTATGTTGTTTCATTTACTAACTCTCCTGACTCATTTTGATAACTTATTGTCTCGGGAGAATAACGTGAGACTATGAATATTCCGAAGAGCTGAGTTATGAAAAACATAACAATAAGAACCGAAGTTATTTTCCAAGTATGTTTCATCTGCCTTTTAGATAAAGATTGTTTTTAATTGTTTTTATTTATATTTCTTTTTGATAAACAAGAACAGTCTGGCTACCTTGAAAACATTGATCTAATCTAGGATTTCCGCAATTTATCGAACCATCTTGCACTACATCTATTCTAGATACTCTCTCTTCTGATGTCCACCAAATTCTATTATTTCCCATTTTCTCTTTGGATAAACCTTTAGGTAGACCATTTACATCTATATCGCTAAAATACCACCCATTATATTTGCTAGAAAGTCTGTCATCTCTAAGAAACTCAAATTGATAAGTTCTATCAAATATTAGATCTAGGCCTCTGTCGGATTTTTTTGACGATCTTACACATAACCCTGTGAGAAGCGCAAAATCTGGAACTCGGCCATTAGCCTCTTCCAGAATCTCATATAGTTCACGTGAAATAAATTTATTTCTTTCTGTTTTAGATAATCTGCCATTTTTACGATAGACTAAATTTCTTGTAACTGTACTCGATTTGCTTGCATTTAGAAAGCTTTTTACTCTTTCGTCTACATCATCTATACTTATGACTCTGAGAAACTGATTATGATCATGTAATAGAATATCTAGAGAAACTGACTTGAAGGCGTTCGCACCTGAAAAATCTTCATTTAGAATAAAAGCAGGATGTCCATTCCCTATATTTCCAAAAACATTGGCCAAATGCATCTCAGCACAATCTTTTTTTTCGTCTTCATCTGGGATGAAAACACCATAAACTTTCCTGCGATACCTCCGTCTACCAAAATATAAGTCGCCCTGAGGGAGATCTAATTCTTGTTCTCCACCATACATCTGCAGAATCATTTTAAAAAGTTTAAATAGATTATTGTAATATGGTTTATTTCAATCTTATAGTTTCAAGATTTTTTGGAACAGTAGTTTCTATTTTCTTTGTACGATAAATTGTCGAAGCTAGATCTATTGACTTGGCTATTTCTCCGTGATTTATAATGACTTTCTTTGGCTTAGGAAACATTCTGTTTATGTATTGGATGAGTTCGTTTCTTCCTGAATGTGCGGAAAGACCATACATGGTTTCTACGCGAAGATTGACTTTGATCCTGTCGCCTCCGTAGTCTTGAGGAAGGGAAACTTCTTTTGCACCGTCTTTAACCTGTCTACCAAGAGAGCCTTGAGCTTGGAAGCAACCGAATGCTATTAAATTGTTTGGATTCTCTGCAAAATGCTTGAAATACTCTACAGACGAACCTCCCACCAACATTCCTGAAGTAGCTATGACTATGCAAGAACCTCCTTCGATTACTTCTTTCCTTTCTATGGGGCTTCCGACTCTCTTGAATATATCTGATAAGAAAGGATTATTGTCTTGAAATATATCATTTCTTACGCTTGCACTAAGAAAATCTGGATAGGCTGTATGAATCGCATTGATATCCCATATCATTCCGTCTATATATACTGGGATTTTGGGAAGTGCCCCTGTCCTTATAGCTTCTTCAACCCTTAACATTGTTTCTTGTGCATGGCCTAATCCGAGCTCTGGAAGAAGAACTTTTCCGTTTTTCTCTATCGTCTCTTTGACCAAAGCCATAAACTTTTCTTCGATCTCTTTCTTAGGAGGAAGGACGTCTTCTTTCCCGCCGTATGTCGATTCCATCTGCAGGGTTTCAACTCTTGGAAAATGATTAGTAGCTGCATCAAGAAGTCTTGTTTTTGAATATTTTGTGTCTGCGCTGTATACAAAATTGTGTAAGCCATTGCCTATATTTATATGGACTTGCGCAGAGCCTAAGACGTGTCCGGCATTGTAAAAAGTTATCCTTATATCAGGAGTTATGTCTGTGACTTCGCCATAGTCCAGACAAATTGAGTGTCTCACCATTTCCTTTATGTCTTCAGCCTTATATAGCGGAAATTCTGCTTTTTTATATGCGACTCCTGTTAGATCTAGTTGTAAAAGAGCCGATATGTCTCTTGTTGGCGCGGTCATGTAAACCGGTCCTTTATAACCCATTTTATATAAATAAGGAATTAAACCGCAGTGGTCCAAGTGTGCGTGAGAGAGTATGATCGCGTCTATAGTATTTATATCTCCTATTTCAGCCACATTTAGATAAGGGAATTTATCGGGTCCTTCCGAGACTGCCGCGTTAATACCGCAGTCTAAAAGTATCTTGGAATCTGGAGTTTGAAGCAACAAGCAAGATCTCCCTACCTGAGAGCTTCCTCCGAGAAAAGTGATTCTTGCCCAAATATCTTTCTTTTCAGGATTCCAGTCTTTGTAGATTTTTTTTCCAATGTCATTAAGGAATTTTCTCCTGTAATTATTATTGGCATATAAAACTGAACGAATTTTTTCTGTTATTTTGGAATTTATAGAGGGGCTCCTTTGAATAGTTGGGAGCCAGAAAGTGGACTTTTTTATATTTGAGAGAATCGAGCCTTGTTTGCCAATCACTAATCCTGGTTTTTTGGCTTCAATTATTACGATGCTTCTTTGGACATCAAATATGATATTTGTAAGCTCCGCCTCTTCCGGAACTAGTGCGCGAATGGTTTTTTCAGTTTCGTTTTCAGGCGCAAGAATAGATTTTTCAGCCCTTAGTTCTACTCTCTTTTTAATTTTTGAAACCGCTCTTTTTATATGGTCATCGCCGTTTTTGAAAAACTCTTTATCAGAGGTATAGAGTACTATGTTTGCTCCTTCATACTCCACATCATCGATTGATGTAGGTAATTCTTCCTTAATTGCTTTCAAAATATCTGACATATTGACTTAATTACTTATATTGTGGAATTATTTGTTCAGAAACAACGTGTTTTATGGCGTCTTTTGTGATTACAAAAACATCCACTCCATTTCCTGATCCTGAGTCTCTTTCTATTCCTGATTTTATACAGTCTCTTGCTACCTCGACCCCTTCCTTTATAGTTAGGTCTTTTTTGTACATTTTCTCAAGAAGACCTAAAATATATGGCATTCCTGAGGAAAAGTTTGCGTCGTAATCTTCTATTTTATATACTCCTCCGGCAGGCTCTATTGAGTATAATTCAAAAGTACCATCTTGATTATATCCTCCAACTAAAAGACCCACAATATGCGCGACCATTGAAGGAGATCTTATGCTTTGGTATATAGACATGCCTACAAGATTTGCTGCTTCCTTTACAGTAGGTCTTGTCTTTGTCCTGAGTTGTTTTAACCTTAATTCTGCAGCCATTAACTTTTGATCAAAGTCTATATCTGAGGCTACACCTGTGCCTGCTACAAGAAGATAATCATTTATTGGAACTATTTTTTGGGATTTTTTAGACATTATTATTCCTCCTGCGGTGGATCGTCTGTCTCCAGCCATTACAATTCCATCTTTGCACACAAGACCGACTATGCTTGTGCCTGAATGCATTATATTTTTAGAAACATCACTTTCCTTCATTTTAAAAATCTCTCAAGCTAATAAGGAGAGGTATTTAAGCTTTTTGTTTGCCCTTATTTTTCAAGATTTACAACAGAAACGTCGCCAGATTTCACTATTT
>CAZEOE010000022.1:0-3941 GCA_964513665.1 Candidatus Woesearchaeota archaeon
GGACTCGAATTTATAAATATAGTGCCCAGTTATATCGCACAGTGTTTTTTATCATTTTTCTTTAAAGATTAAATTAGAGTAAATAGCTCCTTCATTGTTTGGTAAAATATCGAGAGCATTTGATTTTTGTGTTACTAACAATATATTAAACTCTCCATTACGCTCATTCCTATACCCATCATCAAAAATTTGATATTCCAAATAGATGTAAGTATCTTTGTTCTTATTGAATATACCTATCTCTTCTATATCAGAGCTATATTTCTGAGTATACATCTCAATAGCTTGTTCGAAAAATTCTAAAATTTGTTTGGTTTTGACTTTCTCTAATTTAAGAGCTTTAACTAATTCGTTTAGGACAATTTTTATCTTACTTGTATCTTTTGATAAATCAAATCCAGAAGACTTCCAGTTATACTTCAAGGGTTTGCTTTCATAACTATAAATATAATCTAAATTAGCTAGATGAATAGGAAATATTTTTTTATTTGTCCTTAAAATTTCTAAAGTTATTGTAAATAACCTGATGTTAGTAGGATTTAATTTGTCTATATTGTCTTGTCTTTTGTTTTTGAAGAAAATATCCAGATTAAATAACAACTCCTTCTCATTTAAGCTTTTTCCAAGTATTAAATTCTTAATAGCCTCATTCAATTTCTTCTCTAGCTTAGTTATATCTTCCATTTTATATAAAATATACCAAACTTAAAATAAGTTTCTATTTAGAAGACCTTAAATTGCATCGTAGAACATTTCTGTCGCACAATTTATCTAATACAATTCTTTATTTTCTAAATGAATTAGAGCCATTTGAATAGCTTGTTTAGTATACTCCTTTCTACTTATTCGTCCTTTTGTTAGCATACCGATAGCTCCTTCATAAGAACCTATCTTTTTATTAGCGGTTAACCTTAATCTATAAAACGCCTCATTAGCATCTATTCCTTCTTTATGAATCATTTGCGTAACTTTAGTTGGAAATTCAAATGCACACGATAACCCTAAATGATAATTTTTACCATCATAGATAGCACAAGCACAAAAATCCATGCTGCCTGTTTTTGTTTGTGGAACCTGCATTAAACCGCTTTCTATCCCAAAACTATAAACGCATCCATTATAAACGACTGTTGCTCTATTTACTGCACCTTGTACAGTTTCTTCCAATGATTTTGGTTGCTCACTTACTCCAGAATTTGTTTGAATCCCGACAATCTCATAACTTGCTAAATCTGGGTAACTATTCAAAACTTCTTTAACAGCCTCAACTTTAACTGGGTTTTTAGATGCAACATTTATTCTCATATAACTATCTTATAACAACACTATAAAAATAATATGGTAAAATAATTTTCATATAACACGAATACTTTCTGTCGCACAATTTATAAACTTGAATCAATACCTCTAAAAATGGCGGGTGAAATCTTAAATCCCTGGGAAGTGTCAGGTGAATTAAACTATGAAAAGATAATGAAAGAATTCGGTATAAAACCCATAAGCTCAAAGTTGCCGGATGCTTTTTCAAAAGAGATTTTATTCAGGAGAAAAATAATCTTCGCCCATAGGGATTTTGAAAAGATAGTCGAATCTTACACTAAAAAACAGAAATTTGTTATGCTCACAGGTTTAATGCCAACCGGAAAAATGCATCTTGGTCACATGATTATCGCAAGACAAATGGTTTTCTATCAATCCATAGGCGCTAAAGTTTATATCGCTGTTGCGGATATAGAAGCGTACAATGCCCGAGGACAAAGTTTAGAGGAAAGCAGAAAAATCGCGCTCGAGGATTATATTCCGAATTATATTGCCCTAGGTCTAAAACCAGAAAACTGTTTCATTTATTTCCAAAGCAATAGGTCAAAAGATCCAAATAAAAGCACAGCATATTACAGGTTGCAGAATCTTCTTTCCAGACATGCGACATTTAATGAGTTTAAGGCAGTGTATGGAGAAATATCTCCCGGAAAAATGGTTTCAGCATTGCTTCAGGTTTCAGATATTCTGCATCCTCAACTTCCAGAGTTTGAGGGAAAATGCAACGTAATCGTCCCTGTTGGAATAGATCAGGACCCGCATATAAGACTGGCAAGAGATTTATCGCAGAGAATAAAAGATGAATCATTTTTACAAATATGTTCAACCTATAATTTATTCATACCTGGGCTAAAAAGGGGCAAGATGTCCTCATCAGATGAAACTTCATTTATATCTCTGAAAGACTCTCCAAAAGAAGTAGAAAGTAAAATAAAGAAATATGCCTTTTCAGGCGGAAAAGACACCCTAGAAGAACACAGAAAATTAGGTGGCGATCCAGATATAGATGTCTCTTTTCAATATCTAAGATTTTTCTTTGAAGAAGACGATAAATCCATTGAGAAAATTTACAAGGAATACAAATCCGGAAAAATGCTCACCTCAGAATTGAAAAAAATAACTATAGAAAAAATAAACTCCTTTCTTAAATCTCATCAGGCAAAGTTCGATAAGGCAAAATCAAAAATAAAGGATTTTCTCTAGATTATTGGCATTTTGAAAACAAAGAATAAAATAGCCTGTGCAATTCCAACATTTATCATTATCTCATAAGTTTTTCTCACAATTTCAAATTCTAATTTCAGATTTTCCATCTTGCTCTTGAACCGCGAACATCAACATGCACAAACCCTTTATTCGGATAATACCCAACTCCACCATTTGCAAAATGTTTGTCTGCTAATTCATACAATTTTTGCAAATTAGATGGGTCCATTGGACAAATGTCTATCGCCTGTCCAGAAACGTGTCTGCTTTTAGGCTGTCCACCACATTTTCCATTATATGTAACATTCCTATACGGAGATATAACTCTTAATGTCTTTCCAAAATCCTCTCTTAATCCCTGTAAGGTTTCAATTAGCTTAGGATCTATCCTTACAAACTGATGGTATACTCCATTTGAGGTGTTGTATGTTTTAATGCCAGCTCCAGAATTATATGTTGGATTCGAAATTCTTGCTATCTCTCCAAGAGAAAAATTTCCTGAAATTTTAGCATTCAATGATTTCTCTGGAACGAAAACCAAAGGGGTTCCAGAATTATTAGGGTCTGCGTATTCTTTGGGAACTCCAGTCGCAGAAGGTTCAACAATTTCAAATTCTAGTCCGCCAATTCTTATTTTATTATTTGAATCTGCTCTCAATAAAGATGCAGGCCCAGCCAAAGCTATCCCAGCTATTCTATAAATTGCCTCTCTTCTAGATAAATTATTTTGCATTTTCCACCTTCGCGTCAATAATCTCTTTAGGCTCAAGAGAGTCTGCTCGCATACATTTTTCAGTTCTGACTTTTACACCAAGATAAAATTGTTCAGCAAAAATAGGCTCTCCTGATCCATTATTGCCTATATAGAGCGCGTTATGAGTATATCTTGCCCTTTTTCCTTCCTTGTCCAAAACAAACTCGCTTGGACTTCCAGGGTTCAAAATTCCAATCACCATTCCAGGTTTTAAGACTCCTTGTTCTGATAGATCCCTTAGAGAACTTTCCCCAATCTCAGCGACAAGTTTATCACAATATCTTCTATTCCATGCAGGCTCAATGGAGTATATCTTACCGAACATTTCATCTGCGACTAATCTTACATATCTTGCACATTGTCCTTGTTGCATTAAAGCAGTTCCATAAACAGGCACTTCTCTTATAACCACTTCTCCTTCAAACGAAGTCCAGATTTTTCTTCTCGTATGAAACCCTGGAAAATTCAAATTAGGACTAAATTCCACTTCTGATTCAACATCACGAACTATTTCTTTTATCTTCATAAAACTCCCCAAAAAGCAACATATTTAAACCTTTGTATTTTGTAACTACTACATAATAACACTATGGATGAAATAAGTAGAGAGCTCAATCAATCTTCTTGAATAGTATCTCAGATTTTTTAATATCTTTTATCT
>CAZEOE010000022.1:4041-7938 GCA_964513665.1 Candidatus Woesearchaeota archaeon
AGAGCTCAATCAATCTTCTTGAATAGTATCTCAGATTTTTTAATATCTTTTATCTTTAGAGTTTTTCCAATATCAGCCAAAGATATCTCGAATCCAAATGTTTCACTTATTTTCTTACTTGTCTCAGGTATGTAAGGATAAAGCATTATACTTGCATCTCTTATATAACAGACAATTTCATATAAAATTTTCTTGTCTTTCGTCTCCCATGGCTTCTTATTTTGAACAAACTCATTTATTTTATCTACAAAAGAAAATATCTCAGAAAGAGCCCTATCACATTCAAAATTATCAAAATGACTCTCTACTTTTTTCAGAATTTTCCTAGAATCGATCTCTAAATCAGATTTTTCCAACCCATATTTTTCAGCTAGAGTTGATACTCTCGAAACAAGATTCCCTAGCTTATTCGCCAGCTCATTATTATGTCTATCTTTTACAATTTCCTCAGAAAAGTCTGAATCTTCAAAAACAGAGCATCTAAGCAGAGCATATCTTACAGAATCTACTCCGAACTTATCTACAAGTTCAACAGGGTCAATTGTATTTCCAAGAGACTTTGAAATTTTAGATCCCCCAAGACTTAAGTATCCGTGAACAACAAGTTTTTTCGGTAGCTCTTGTTTTGTCGAAAACAATATCGCCGGCCATATAACAGAATGAAACCAGTTTATACCTTTTCCTATAATATGAGCATCAGCTGGCCAATTTCCGTTAGCCCCTGAAATATAGTTGATAAGTGCATCAAACCAAACATATATCTTATGTTTTTTATCTATAGGACATTCAATTCCCCAATCGATATTAGTCCTTGTTACAGAAAGGTCTCTTAATTCCTCTTCTTTAAGTCTAGATAAAATTTCATTTCTTCTTTTCTCAGGAACTATGTAGCTCTCGGCAAATTTGGCAATTTTTTCTTTGTATTTGCTCAGTTTAAAAAAATAAGTCTCTTCAGAAAGCCATTTAGGCGCCTTCATATGTTCAGGACAAAGCCCATTTTCGAGTTCTTTCTCTGTTTTAAAAGACTCGCATCCCTCACAATAATATCCTTCATAAGTTCCTTTGTAAATATCTCCTTCTTTGTAAGCCTTCTCAAAAAGTTCACGAGATATTTTTATATGCTCTTTCTCAGTCGTTCTTATAAATCTGTCATAACCAACATCAAGTCTCTTGCATAGATTTTTAAAAAGCTCCGAATTTCTCTCTACAAATTCTGCAACAGGTATCTTTTTCTCCCTAGCAACTTGAGCATTCTTCTGAGCGTTTTCGTCAGTTCCTGTAAGGAAAAACACTTTTTCATTTTTTAGTCTGTGCCATCTGGCTATGCAGTCAGCTAAGACTTTTTCAAATGCGTGCCCGACATGAGGCGCGCCATTCACATAATCTATCGCGGTTGTTATATAGTATTTTCCCTTCATCAAATTTCTACATTTAATGTCTATAAAAAGCTAACTGCGTTCATTAAATTAAGTGCCTTTAAACTGATCTTTAATATACTCTTGCAAACCATACCTGTCTTTTCTATCCCTAAGATTTTTATCTACCTTGACCTCGCCCACATAAACTGCCCTCCACTCGATGTCTCTTATATCCTCTCTTTTAGAAATCAGCTTCACAAGTCTATACTTTAATCTTGTTCCTGGAATATCTCCAAATGCTACAACATCGCGATACTCCTCAGTCGGAGCCAGACACTGCTTAATTCTTTGAGCAATCGTTCTGATTTCATTTGAATAATTTACAATTAATATATTAAAATCATGTCTCACAGGATTATCTCCTGATTCAACATAATATCTCAGGCAGGTTTTAGCTTCAATCATAAGCAATTCTCTTAGCTGATCTTAATAAGTATTATTACAATAAAGGCGATGGTTGTAAAAACATTTAAAAAGCGATTTTTACAGGAATAAAGATGACAAAAGGTTTTTATCATGCTCTTAGGGAATCTTGGAGAAATCCTGATTCAGCACTAGTAAGGCAAAGAATGATCGACTGGAGAGCTTCAGATGCAGTTACAAAAGTAGAAAAGCCGTTAAGACTTGACAGGGCTAGATCTCTTGGCTACAAGGCAAAAAAAGGATTCGTTGTATTTAGAGTAAGAATCAAGCGAGGAGGTAGAAAGAGAGAAAGACACGGCGTCAAGGGAAGAAAATCGAGAAAACAATCTATAAGAAAAACTCTTAAAATGAGCTACCAGTGGGTCGCAGAGATCAGAGCAGAAAGAAAATATAATAATTTAGAAGTTCTAAATTCTTACTTCGTAGGGAAGGACGGAGGACATTATTATTTCGAGGTCATAATGGTAGACCCTTCAAGACCAGAAATAAAGAACGACGATGTGATGAAGTGGATATCAGAAAAAAGAAATTCAAACAGAGCCCAAAGAGGTCTAACTTCCGCAGGCAAGAAATCCAGAGGTTTAAGCACCAAGAGCAGGGACATGAAGGTCAGACCAAGTCTCAGATCCTGGAACAGAAAGGGCAAGTGAGATTATTCTCCTTTCTTTTATTTTTTTTCTAACTTCCTGTCTAGGTGTATACTCTCCTCTAAAAAATTTAGCTATACAATAAGCTGTCGCATCAGCGCTATTTAACAGAGCAACTCTCTCATCTCCGTCAGGAATATTTCTTATAGAATATTCACTTCTCAATCTCTCAATTTTTCTTCTGTCTTCTCTACCTCTGCTTTTAAGGTGCCCATCGAGCAAGAATGATATTTTTCTCTCAGGAAATGTCTGAATGAAGTGGCTAATAAGACCTGCACAAGGGTATTCGAAACAACTATATGGATAAATTATCGACTTTCTCGGTGGAGATAGCCAGTAGAAATTAGACTCCAGCAATATTTCCTCACATTTAGGAAGCTTTCTCACTTTAGGAATTGTTTTTCCATTTACACTCTCCAAATCATGTTCATCAAGACATGCAACATAAAATCCTATATCTCTTTTTGAAGAACCCTTGCTCTCATCAATCCCAATTGTCAAGCCTTCATTCATAAGCCTCAATAAATTGACACCCTTTTTAAGTCTTTTTAATATCATAACTATTAAATAGTAACATTATCACAAAAGATTTTTAAGCTTATTTCAAAGGGCTTTTACATGAGTTCAAAGGGCTTTTACATGAGAGACGAAACCTTTTATGCAGAACTTCAGAGAAGAATAGAAAATGCTGTAACAAGGGTAGCGTTGGAAAACGAAATACCGGCAGAATTCATTAAAGGAACGCGCACATTTAGGGATGTAGAAGCAAAACTAGCTGAGGGTTATAGGGAAGATATAGGGCGATACTCAGCCGAAGCAGAAGGATTGAGAAGACAAAATGACTACCTGCAAGTATTTTTAGGAGGTTCAAGAAAAGAGGCTAAACGGCTAAGAGAAGAGCTACACATTCAGAGAGCTATATCTGCACTTTGGGAAATTAGCACTAAACCTCAATACACAGATTTAGAAGGTCTGTTTGTTGATAATGAAAAAATACCTAGATTTGCAACCGACACATTTTGCAAACGTTACAATATTCAAAGAGACAATTTAACTGAGTTGAGCGTAGGCAGTGTCATATACAACCCAGACTCTCCTGAAACAAACACAACCATAACAGTTAGTTATAATGGGAAAGAATCGGTAAGAAAAGTCAGATATCACCCAGTTTCTTTAGAAGAAAATGGAATTATAGGTCTGCTTTTAGATTTTCAATTACTTTCAACAGATACACCTGGAAGTTTTCATCGTTTCATAAAATCTCTAGGAGATATACTTCACATAAAAGGTAGGAAACCGATTACTTCAGATGCACCTATCAATATTACTATAAGGAAAACATGAACATTACTGACCAGATTCCTTCTTGGCACGATAGGCTTCCATCCTCTCTCTATTTGAAGGACACT
>CAZEOE010000022.1:8038-12481 GCA_964513665.1 Candidatus Woesearchaeota archaeon
CCAGATTCCTTCTTGGCACGATAGGCTTCCATCCTCTCTCTATTTGAAGGACACTCAGGATTAAAGCAGAATTTCCAGGGCCTTTTTCCACGTTTGATTGAAATCAATTTTGGAAATCTACAATCAAGACAGTCTTCTTCAGCCTTCTTTATCAGCGCCTGTGGAGGTAGAGAATATGTCTGAGTACATTGAGGATATCCCGAGCACGCAATAAATGACCTGCCATTTTTTCTAGAATAAAGAATCCTCAAATCATTTGTCTTGCATTTAGGACAAGTCATCAATCTTGAATTTTCTTTCTGTATTTCTCTCTGAGTTTCTATTCCCTTAAGTATAGATTTACCTATTTCAATTTCATGCGCTCTGAAATCTTTTGAAATATCAGTTATAATCTTCTTGGCTTCACTCACTACATTTTTCTCCTTAGCCTCAAGCTCTTCAGGAGAGCTTTCTGCTCCTGTTTCTTCCTGCATCCCTTCCATCTCATCCTCAAGTTTTCTAGTAAGGTTCTCATCTATTATAATCGGGGAGAATTTTTCTAGAGATTCTATAAGCTTCATACCTAAAGGTGTAGCTTTAAGACTAGAATCTCCTTCTATATATCCTCTGTCAAACAAAGTGTCTATAATCAAAGACCTTGTTGTTTTTGTTCCAAGATTTTTTTTCTCAAGCAAACCTATGAGTGATGAAGGAGAGTATCTCTTAGGCGGTTGAGTTTCTTTCTGAACGAACTTTATCTCATCAATCTTAACCTGGCCGTTCAGTGAAGGTATTTCTTTTTCCTCAAGAGACACAGGGTAAACACCTGCCCAGCCCTTCTGTTTTATCTTCATTCCAGATGATCTAAATTCAATTTTCTCTTTCGTTTTTGGAGAAACCGCATTCAATGTCACCTTTCTGTTTTCAGTTATTGCATCCTGGCAAAAAACAGATATAAACTTTCTTACAATTAAATCGTAAAGTTTTTCATCTTTTTCCCCAAGTTTTTTGTATTCTCCTGTCGGATATATCGATGGGTGTGCAGGATCCGTTTTCTTTCCTTCAATAGGTTTATCTCTAACTGCCTGTTTAACATCAGGGTATCTTTTCTCCAGAGACTTCAATATTTTTTTAGGATTTATGGTAAATGGTATTTTTTGCGATGAAGTTCTTGGATAGGATATAAGTCCATCAAGATAAAGTTTCTGGGCTATGCTTAATGTTTGAGAAGGAGAGAGTCTATGAACTCTGTATGCCTCTCTTTGCAAAGAGGTTAAGTCAAATGGAGGTTGTGGAGGTATATTCTCCATAGAGTCTATAGTTTCAGCCTCAGCTTCCTTTATATTCTTAAATTTCTCAAGTTCTTCTTTCTTGAAAATATCTTTAGGATGTAAAAATTCACAATCGTTTGAAAGCGCAAATACTTGCCAATAAGTTTCAGACTTGAATGCAAGTATTTCTCTCTCCTTTTCTACTATTATTTTTAATGACGGCCCTTGGACTCTTCCAACAGAGAGTATTTTGAAAGAACCTGCAGACTTTATTGCGGACATCAATGCTCTTGAAAGGTTTATACCATAAAGCCAGTCAAGTATGTGTCTTGTCTCTCCAGCATAAGCATTTTTCCAATTTAATTCAGGAAGCACATTATTATAAGAGTTTTCAAGCTCGTCTTTTGTGAGAGTTGAAAATTTCATTCTTTTTGCATTCTCTCTCTTGCAAATAAATCTTAAAACATTCCATCCTATCACTTCTCCCTCAACATCAAAGTCTGTAGCAACTATTATTTCCTCAGCCTTTCTTGAAAGTTTTTTTATCAAGTCAAAGTATTTTTTCGTATATGAGGCGCTTTCCCTATCATAAGACGGAACCCACTCAATATCAAAAATAGGCCATCCTTTCTGTCCTTTTACATAAGTTAGACCAAAAAGATGTCCAACAGCAGAACATACAAATATTTTCTTCCCTTCTCTTTCCAAAGAATAAAATGAAACTCCATTTTCCAAATTTTTCTTTTCTTTTCCAAGCGAAGAAGCTATTTTCTGCGCTGCCTGCGGTTTTTCAGTTATTATAAGTATAGAGTCTCTTTCCGGAGAACTTATCCTATCTGGCGCTACCTTAGGATTTCTTCTTCTTACAATCTTTTTTTTCTTTTCCTCGCCTTCTAATTTATCTCCAGGACCTATTTTACCAGGAGACTCAACCGTTATTAAGTCAGAAAGCTTCGGTCTTTCCTTTACCTCTTTCTCTACACTCTGCTTAACATCGGTTATGGGCATGAACGATTCTACTGCCATTTCTTCTCATATAAAGCTGGTTTTTAAAATATATAGTCCTTTGCAATTACGGAATTTCTTGAGGTTCAACGCGTCTCGTTCGTTCCAAAGTTTCAACCATTCGAACTCTTTCTCTAACATTATCAAAAATTCCATCATATCTTTTATCTCCATCTCCAAGATTATCAAACCCCACCCAACCTGCACAATTAACATAATGCACCTCATCAAGAGATCCATCATTACCTCTATCGATAAGCGTCATTCTATCTCTATTCATGTTCAAACATCTATAAAATCTATTCATTTCTTTAAGATTTCTTTCTCCAACCTCATCCCAGAAATATACATCTTCTCTCTCATCTAAAATATACCTCTTGTCAACTTCAACAGGTTTTTCTGATTTTTGTATAAAATAATATCCACCAAGTCCTAAAGCTATAACAGACAGACTAAAAAGAGATAATCCTAAAGCCCTTAAGCCCTTCATAGATTTGTTCAGCATATTATACTTTAAAATATTTGTATAGCCAAAACCAATTTCTAAAACGACCTTCAAACTTATCTTCAATAGTCATTCTATATCAATAATCGCCGCGCGTCTTGACACATTAATCACTTTAGTATCATAAATATCTTCAGAGACTCCTCCAGCTTCATGTATATGCCCATGAAGCAGAACATCAGGAGAAAATTTTCTTATAGCCTCTCTTACGGCTTTGCTTCCTTCAACTCCAGAGAACTCAGAAACAGATCCAGAGGGATGCATATGAGTCACCATTATTTTTCTCTCAATACCATTCAATTTAGAGTGCGCTTTTTCAAGAGTTTTTCCCATATTGCCTTCACTCATAGCCCATGGACCTATGTTTGTTGCAAACCCTGCTCCAAAGAACCCGATCCCCTCATAAATAGCGTAATTTTCGTGAAGATTCTTTATCTTATAAAATTCAGACAGAAATTCTATAGAGTCAGGGGAATCATGATTTCCTGGGAGTATTAAAACAGGCAGATTCTTATCTTTAAAAGGTTGAATGATATTTTTAGTCTTAAACTGAGAGGTTACATCCCCACATAAAACCACAAGATTCACATTTTCCCTTTCAGCATCCTCTGCAAGCCTTCCAACTAGTTTAGAGTCCCCATGTATGTCCGCAACAGCCATAACTCTGAATTTCTTTGCCATATATGAATAAGTATTTAAACCGTTTTTAAGTCTTTTGTCCATGGGAGACAAAGGAGGAATAATTCTTACAGCCATAATCGTTTTAACAGGTTTAGCCTTGGTCGCAGGAGGTTCAGCGCTTTATTATTTTTCATCAAATACGGAAAGCTCGGATGGCTCTTCAGGCTCTCCTGACAAATACAGTTTATTCAGGCAGAGCATCCAGGAAACCTCTGACGAAGAGGCTATTTTGATGTTTGATGAGAGTTTCGTCGAGTATATTTTGCACAACATAGGAGCCTCTAAACTGCATAACCCTCCTCTTAGTTCAAATACACCCAAAATAGAATTCGACTTCGAGGGAGAATTGTACAGTGCAGAAATAGTCGATGGGAAAATAAAAGTCTCAAAAGATAAATTAGAAAATCCCGATATAAGGATTTCAACAAACAAAGCAGAAGTTGTAAAAATGATAAAAGACTCTACTTATGTTGAAACGTCGTTCACAAATGGAAATTCAAATATAGAATTGATAGCCTCAAAGACCACTCTTTTCTCAAAAGGCTACCTTGAAATGTATGAAAAGTTTTCCTAGGTGATTTTTAATTCCAATCATTTTCGTTTGTTACTGGAATAGATAACAAAATATCAGAAAGATTTAAAAGGGCAAGGTATGGGTGTAATATATAGGTCACAACCTATATGATGCAAAATGTTTGAAGACAAAATAAAAGACAATTTCGATATCTTCTTCAGGAGGAAGCCTGCAATGATGCTTGTAGCCCTAAAGAGAATAGCCAGAGTAAGATACGGAAGCATTCTTGCCAAAGAGGTAGACTGTACATACAGCCACGCAGTGAAGATACTTCAGAGCCTTGAGAAGCTAGGTCTTGTTATGTTTGAAAAGAAGGGAAGAATAAAGCTCATAAAACTAACAAAGAAAGGTCAAGAAGTCGCTGAAAACATAGAAAACATAAAAAGAATAATCGCTTAAACGACTCCCAACTAGTCTTTTTTACTTCT
>CAZEOE010000023.1:0-12254 GCA_964513665.1 Candidatus Woesearchaeota archaeon
AAAAGACGGCTACTCAGAACGCGGCCGGCGAGCCGGTGTACACCTGGAGCACGTTATACACGGCCTGGGCCAGCATTGAGCCGGTGCGGGCGACGGAAACGGTATCCGCAACCGCGCCGGTGCAGGCGGTGACGCACAAAGTTGGGATGCGGTACCGGCACAGCATCAGCCCGGAGATGCGGGTGAGTTGGACGGACAGGACGCAGACCACGCGGCTGTTCGACATCGAAAGCGTGATTGAGCCGTTTAATCGCGGCGAGCGGCTGGAGTTGATGGTGAGAGAGCTGGTATGAGCTTCGACCAGGATGTAGCCAGAGCCAAGAAACAGCTCGCCGACCTGGATGCGCGGATTGGGCGCAGCCTGCCGGAGATTGCGAAGGCCGGGGCGATTGTGCTGCACGACGCGGCCAAACAACTCGCGCCGGTGAGAACGGGCAAGCTGAAGGGCGGCATGAAGCATCGCAAGTACAGCAAGTCGGCAACTATGGCGGCTCACCTGGTTTACAACGATGTGTTCTATGCCCGCTATGTCGAATACGGGCGGAAGGACGGCAAAGGGAAACACGCTTTTCTGAGGCCGGCGGCTGACACGCGACAGCGGGAGATTGTGGGCGCGATGGAAGCGGTCGCTTTGAAAGAGGACGGCTTGTGAGCGTGGAGACGGATTTCTACACTGCTGTGACCGGCGACGCCACATTGGCGGCGCTGGTGGGCACGCGGGTGTACCCGGCGATATTGCCGGATGACGCCACACTGCCGGCGCTGGTGTATTCGGTTATCTCACAGGTTCCCATCGGCTCAGGCGGCTGCGAGAGTACGCGGCTGCAGGTGGATTGTTACGCAACAAACTACCTGGACGGTGTGAAGGCGCTGCGTAACGGGTTGCTGGCGCTGGCAAACGCAACCGGCAATTGGACGCATGTGGCCGGGCCGGATTTCTACGAGGACGAATTGAGTTTGTATCGGCAGGTGGTGGACATCATCATCGCTCATAGTGTATAGGAGAAGGAACGATGGCAGCGAATCAGGACAAATTTGTTGGCGACATGGCGCAAATTACCTTTGCGTCAACAGATTACCTGTGTCTGACGGATTGGCAGATGAGTTCGGATATCGAGATCGCGGTGGCACGGTGCTCCGGCGCAAGCGGGGCGACGGTGGTTAAGATTCCATCGTCCGGCGTCAATACTACGTTCACGGTCAACATCCTGGCAGAGGATGACTGGGTAACGGAGTTGAACGCGCTGGTTCCGGGCGCAACGGGCGCATGGGAAGCGCACCCGGCTGGCGATGTGGCCGGCAAGATTGAGATAACGGCGACAGAAGCCATTGTGCGCTCGCGTGGGCTGGCGGTGACAGTGGACGGCCTGGCCGTTCTCAGCGTGACCTTTGAAATCAACGGTGCGATCACCATCCAGGTGGCGAGTTAATGAAGATTGTCGAGCTGAAGAATAAGCACATCGCCGCGTGGCAGCGGGAATTGCGGAAAGCGAAGCCGGAGGACGTGGCGCATGTCGGGGAGTTGCCGGATGCCATGTTCTCGGAGATTGCGGTGCAATGCGCCTTCAATGCCGGCTGGCTGGAAGACGCGACACAGGAGCAGATTGACGGCTTGAGCTTTAAGCAGGCGCAGGCGTGGGCATTGGACATCTGGAAAGCCTACAACGCGGCGAGAGAGGTTGACCCAAACTAGCGCGGGCGGCTGCCGATGTGGTGAGCGGAGGCGAGCCGCCCGAGGAGTTGTGGCTGGCGTGGCACGCGAAAAGATGGGGCTATACGCCGACCGAGGTGCTGGAGCAGCCGGCGGGCTTGCTCACGCGCATGGCGGTGGCCTGGGACTCGTGGGAACGCACGCAGCGGGCGCTGACGGAGTTCCAGCGCGTGCCGACGGCGGGTAAGGCGGAATGGCTGAAGGCGAACCCGGACGCGGCTTCGATATGGGCCGAGCATAGCGGCGTCAAGGAACAGATGCGGGCATGGCGAAAGAAGAAAAGCTCCGTTACATCATAGAGGCGCTTTGGAAAGGCGGGCAGGCGGTGGTGCAGGCGACCACCGGCTTTACGTCTGTCGGCAAGGCGGCGAAGGGGCTACAGGATGACCTGAAAGGGTTGGGCACATCCTGGATGGATTTGGCGACGCCTATCAACCAGACGCTGGAGGTATTCGAGAAAGTTGGGCAGACGGTTGGACGGGCATGGGCGGCGCTGAAAGAAGGGGCGGATATTGAGCGCCTGGGTGGGCAGTTTGACCGGCTGGCGGCGAGTATTGGAGCTACCAGCGATTCGCTGTTGTCTACGATGCAGGAGGCGACCAGCGGCTTTTTGACCCAGGCCGAGATGATGCAAAGCGGCACAGACATTATCCGCCTGGGATTGGCCGACACAGAAGACAGCGTGGGGCGGCTGGCGGGGCTGGTAGCTAAGTTGGGGTGGGATATGCAGACGGTCATCATGACGTTTGCGAACGATTCCAAGATGCGCCTGGACGCGCTTGGGCTGTCGGTGACGGATGTCGAGGAGCGAATGAAGAAGTATACCGACGCGGGGATGGACGCGTCGGAGGCGTTTGACCTGGCTGTGATGGAGGCCGGGGAAGCGCAACTGCTTTTGATTGGGGATGCGGCTGAGACAACTGCCGGCAAGATGCGGATATTGGAAGCCAGCCTGCGCGACGTGCGCGAGGGCTTTCTGGCAGCTTTCTCCGCCGGATTCATGTCGAATCTAGATAAACAGTTGGAGGGGATCAGCGCCAATTTTGGATTAACTACGGCAGAGTTCGGGCGCTTCATGGGGTTCCTGCTATCGCCGGAACCGCAGCGGGCTATCGAATTTTTAGAGAGCTTGAACAGCGATGCAGCTGGGGCGGATAAGAACATGCTCCGGCTGGCGCGAAGCACGCAAGAGACGGCCCAGGCCATTGTTGACGCGCAGACGGCAGCGACGCGCGCCTCTGGCTTGCGCGGCGGTTTGCTCGGCAACCTGTTTGGAGATCCGGGCGAATCGCTGGCGGATTTGCGGGCGCGGATGGACGTCATTAACGAGCCGATGCGCCAGATGATAGCCATGCGTGACCAGTTGGCGAGAGAGGCGACGACAGGGCGGCGGCAGGAGTTCGGCGGATTCCTCAACATTGACACGGCCGGCATGTCTGAGGCATTGCAGGTGATGCTGGATGTAGCATCCAGAGCAGGAACGGCATCAGAACAGCTTTATGATGCGGCGGGCGGTGGGCAGGCAGTGGGCGATGCCATGATAGAAGCTGCCGGCAAAGCGCGGGCGGCGCAACTTGGCGAGGCGATGGCCGCCGGCTTGATAACGGGCAAGCAAGCTGCTGAGGATTTGCAGGCGTTTATAAACAGCCTGACATTGGAAGATGTCTTTGCAATGGATGAGCCAATTGCGGGGGTGTTAAAAGAAACAGACAAACAAGAGATGCTACGTGTGGTCGAGGGGATAACCACAGAGGTGGCGACTGCTGTAAAAACAGCGGCGGAGCCAGCCAAAACGGAAACGGATTTGCTGAAAGAGGCGCTAGCTGAAATCAACGAGCTAAAGGTCAAGCCCGAGGTTGATGATAGCAGTATAAAAACTGCTGACGAAGGCGCTCACAAGCTGCGCCGTTATTGGATAGAGGAATTGGATGGCACGCGGGCAACAATGTTTCTCGACATCGTTACCAGCGGCGAATTCCCCGAAGGCGCGCCGCCTCCACCTGGACGCGCGTCCGGCGGGCCGGTGTCGCCGGGGCGGGTGTACACGGTCGGCGAGAAGGGGCCGGAGCTGTTTGTGCCGAATATGGCCGGGCAGATTGTGCCGGGGGAAGCGCCACGGCCTGGAGGCTGGGGCAGCATGGGCGGGCCGGTGATTGTCAACCAGAACTTTAACGGCCTGGGTATCGGCGGCGCGCTGGCTGTGGCGCGGGGCGCGCTGGCCCGGTATACGATGGGAGCGCGATGACGCACACGTTTCAGATCACCGACCTGAGAAAGAACAGCTACTTCGATTTGAACGAAGGGGCGACGGACGGTGTACAGCTTTCGCTTGAAAATATCCAGCTATTCACTCGGGACAAGCAACCGATTTTCCATGTGGGCAGCGACGGCACGCAGCAGATGATAGCGTGCCATGAGGGGGCGCGGGGCGCGTCGTTTGCGATTAACTTGGGCGGCACGCGCAACACGGCTTTCAACCGCCTGCACCGGCTGAATAGGTGGCTGGAGCGGGCGATTGAGGCGGAACTGAACCCTGATAATAGCTGGCCTATTTACCTGAAGATTAAGCTGGACGGGGCGACCAACGCGACGGTACACCGCATCCAATTCGGCATGACAGACCCGAGCGGAGCGGTGCTCACGCCGTTCTCAGCGGGGGCAGGAACGGACACCGAGATATGGCTGTGGATGGTGGGCGTGACGCTGGTGCTGTATCCGACGGGCACGCTCGAAAATCCGTACTACATGAATAACATGCTGCACAATGGCGCGTTTGACAGATGGAACGCGGCGGAGACGGAGCCGATGGGGTGGGAAGCGGTATCCGGCGGGGTGCTGGCGAAGGCCATCTATCGCGGCTTGATTGGCCGGTTTAGCTGCAAGGTGACGGCGGGCGCCAATAATCGCGGCATCCGGTCGGATTCCGTTCCGATTCCGGCGGGCCATCTATCCATTCTGTCCGCCTGGGTGATTGTCGAGAGCGGCACATGGAAGTTGCAGATATGGAGCGGCGGCGAGTTGGTGGCGCTGCAGAATGTGACGGCGGCGGCGCTGGCGGCGAATACCGGCGGCATTGTGCAGGATACGGCGCTGGATAGGGCGGGGAATACCTGGTACTTGATTAAGATCGCGCAGGTGGATGTGACGAACGACCGCAATATGTTTGTGCGGTGGACGTTGCAGACCGGTGATACCGGCGTGAGTTGGATTGATGGGGTGCAGCTGCATACGGTGGAGGCGGAGAATAGGTTCCCCGACCCGCATATTCAATCCTTTGGGAACGGGACGCCCTGGGGTGACTTTTTCCGGGTGAGTGATAGCTACATCGCAGCCGGGCAGGATACCGACCACCATTTTGACGCGGATGGCGAGTTTGTGGCTACGGCGAGCGGATTGGTGGTGACGCTGAGCACGCTGACCAGCACGGCCGGCCACATCCGAACGGTGCTCATGGCTCCGAACCGGCAGGACGACAGTTGGATGGTGCGCTTCTGGATGCGGTTTGTGAGCGACGGCGCGACCACCCTGCGGGCGACATTGTATGACGGCGGCGACAACGTAGTTGATTATGTGGATATCACCGAGGAAACGATAGCGGCGGTGGATGTGCAGAGCGGCACAGGCGGCGACACGGAGACGTGGTATCAGATACAACTGGACGGCACGAACAGCAACGCGCCGGGCGGTTACGTTAAGTGGGAAGCGACGGCGACCGGCTCAGGGGCTGACATGAGCTTCTATCTGGATGAGCTATTTGTGTACACAGGGACCGGGCCGGTGTTCAATAACGCCTTTATCTCTGATTGGACGATGCTGAACCGCAACGACTACGATGACAGCAACGAAAGCCGGTTCAACTATTTTCACCTGTTCAACTTGCCGGGCGATGCGCCTTGCCGGATTAAGCTGACCGGCTACGTGGTGGGGGCAGACGCGGCCCGCCAGATATGGCTGGCGACGGCGCATGAACAGCGGTATCCGTATATTCAGCATAGCTATGAGGCGGAGGAGGGCGACGGCTACTGGACGCCGAACACGGGAGCGCGGTGGACAGACACGACAGACGGCGGCGGCGCGACTGAAAGCGGGGGCAGCTATAACCGATTCGCCAGTACCAGCGACACGCCGACGCTGACCGCCGGGCGCGACTATATCAAGATGAGCATCCCTGACGCGACACGGCTGGAGGAGAATCACCGATGGGGGGCCAGGCCGTTGCGGGTGTTTGCTCGGGCCAGGACCAGCGAGAAGGAAAGCGCCTACATCAACTTTGAGTTGGCGACGCAAAACGAGACGGTCACGCGGGCCAATACCTATCGCACATTTACGGCTGATGACACCTGGGAGTGGGTAGACCTGGGGCCGCTGCTGCTGCATTACAACGACGACGGCCTGCGGACGGCGCACAACGTGAGCGGGGTGCTGCGGATCTATGTCGAGTGCGATAACGGCGAGACGGTGGACATAGACAAGGTCGAGTTCTTGCCCACGCCTGACGGCGGCTATGGGCGTTGGCGATTCTACGAGTTCGGCACGTTCGGGCAGTTCTTGCTTGACGGCGTGAAAGAGGAGATGACCTATCTAACCGATGGAACCGATATTCCCACGCCATATAGCGGGGTGTACAAGTTTCTGCCGGGCCATATCGCGCATGTGGTGATTGCAGGCACGGCGAACGGCAGCAACGCGCACACGATTGGCGACAAGCTCGACTTTACCAGCGTTGCCATCTACCCGCAGACGACGCACCTGTTAGGGACTATATGAGCGGGTCGAACCTGTACATTACCCGCTATAACCTGGACGGCACAACGGCGCTGGAGAGCTTCGGCACGAAGTTCAACCAGCTTGAGGTGCGCTGCAACCTGCCGGGCTGGTTGGAGAAGTTGAGTTTCATTGTGCGGGCGCGGAATAGGCCGGACGCGCTGGACAGGCGAGATAGGGACTTCGGCACGCGCATCATTGTGGCAGATAACGACGCGGTGATTGCCCACGCCTATGTCTACGCGGTGGACGTGGACGGGATTCACGTGCGCTACGAATGCACCGGCGCGTGGCGGCGGCATCTGAACCAGTTCTATGTCGGGCCGATTGACCCGGCGGATGATATTGTGACGGTGCTGCAGGACATCCTGGCCACGAACGTCCCAGCGGTAGCAGTGAACGCGGCGAACTTTGACGCAAACACGACGCTGGCGAAGGACTTATTCAGACGCGAGATCGAGAGCGGTTTGGGCATATTGCCGCAGGACGCGGTGCGAGCCATCCTGCAAATGCGCGGGCCGGCTTCGGGCAGCGTGTATCCGCTTTATGATTATTACTGCGTGCCTCAGGACTTATTAGCCGGGTTGCCGCAGCTTGACCTGGCATACTACCAGCAGCGGGACATGACCCGCACACATACCCAGTGGTATGTCAGGGCGCGCGATATGCTGCCGGGTGACGCGGGGGAGCATAGCCATATCTATGATTACCAGAGCACGGTCACAGTCGCTTACGGCAAGGTGCAGGGAGAGGCGACCGGCGGCAGCGCGAACCTGCTGATTGACACGACGAAGAACTTTGCCGAAGAGGGTGTGCGGGTGCAGGACATGATAACCAGCCTGGTTGACAACCAGGCTTGTTGGGTGGTGGCTATCAGCACGACCACGAACCCGAACGACACGCTGAGCACGCCGGGGATAAGTTGGGGCGCGAGCGAGGAATACAGCATCACGCTGGAGACGCCGGCTTACAAAAGTGTGCAAGCAAGCGGGACGGCGTATACGGACTTGTGGACATCTGTCGCCGCACCGTATGAGTTCATGGAACTGAACAGCACGCAGGCGGCGCAACTGGCCGGCGAGCTGGCGCAAGACCTGAGCAACCCGATTCTGCAACAGCCTTTCACCCTGGGCAGCAACCGCATCCGCACGATAACGGGCGGCTATCGGCCGGCCTGGTGGCTGCTGCGCGCGCCGTCTTACATGCGGATTGTGGATAACGGAATCAACAATAACGCGGACAACATAGATTTGATTGAGCGCATCGGCCTGTTCACGTCGGCGCTGGATTATTCGCATGATGACCGCACGATGACGGTCACGCCGACCCAGCCAAGCGACCGGCTAGATGTGCGGCTACAGAGCGCGGGCATCCTGAGCGGGCAGGGTGTGGAGCCGGCGCACCGCGGCATGGGCTGGCCGACATTCGGCCGGGGTGGGCGAGGTGATTTCTTTGCCGGGCCGCTGACGCCGCATTGGTTCGTGCGCTGGCTGGAATCACAGGCCAACTACGGCGCGCCGCGAGCTCATCCGTACTATGGCAGCGGCTACCAGGGAAGCCCGTATTACAACCCGAATTATTGGGACGACCGGGCGGCGGATAGATGGTATGACCCGAACAGGAGACGCTGATGATCTTCCGCTCGACTGACCGGCTGGTGATTCGCAATAGCGGTATAGCGACGGCACAGATGCTGGCCGGCGAAATAGAGGAGCCGGCAGCTTCGTTCACCTATACCACAACCGGCGCGGCAACGGCGACCATACAACGTGTATACGTGGCGTCTGAGGTGCAGATAGATTGGGGAGACGGGTCCGCACGGACCATTTTTTCAACAAATCAGGCAAACATCACGCATAATTACGCCGGGGCAGGAACGTACACGGTAAATTTCTATGGGGCATGGGCGGCAATTACGCAGTTCCATTGGTATTCAGATACAAAATTGAGCGGGAACATAAGTGCGGCGACTTGGCCCACCGGGTTGCAGTACTTGTACCTGCAATCCACCAGCGTAAGCGGGAACATAAGTGCGGCGACTTGGCCGACCGGGTTGCAGTTCTTGTTCCTGTACTCCACCAGCGTAAGCGGGGACATAAGCGCGGTGACGTGGCCGACCGGGTTGCAGCAATTGCGCCTGCAATCCACCAGCGTAAGCGGGGACATAAGCGCGGCGACGTGGCCGACCGGGTTGCAGCAATTGTGGCTGTACTCCACCAGCGTAAGCGGAGACATAAGCGCGGCGACGTGGCCGACCGGGTTGCAGTTCTTGTACCTGTACTCCACCAGCGTAGGACACGCGGGGGGCAGCGGTCTAGGGGCGGCTGTTGGTATGCAAGACCTGAGACTACAAAATTGCGCCCTGACACAAACAGAGGTGGATAACGTGCTGGCCGATTTGGACGCAGCGAGGGCCGGTTTCACGTATACGGCGCCGATTGCTAATGTTTCCGGCACGAACGCCGCGCCGTCTGGTATCTACCAGTACGCGGTAACTCCGTCAACGGGGAAGGAATATGAGTACCGGCTGGAGAATGACGCCGACGGGGAGGGGTTTAAAAAGTGGGTGATTACGACATAGGAGACTGAATCATGGCATCAGCGCATATCGAGATCACAGGAACGGCGAGCCGGTTGGCGGCAGACGTGAGAAATGCAGTAGACAACCTAGAGCTATTACAGGACAGGTTTGGCGACATCAAGGCGATTATCGACCAGGTAGCTCTCGGCGGCGATTGGGCGGCCCTGGCTGAAAAGCTAGGAGTGTCAGCGGCGGATGCGGAGGCTGTTTACAACCTGTGGGGCAGCGCCACGACCGAGATAGGGGCGGCATTTCTGACGCAACTACAAGCAAGATTGGGGTAAGCGATGGCTACAAAGAACCCGCCGGTTAAAAACGCGGCTTTTACGTTTCGGATTGTGCTATTCGCGCAGTCTGATAACCAGATAAAAACGACGCCGACCATTGCCGCCGGTGATTTCAAAGTGTCCATTGACGGCGGAGCGCTGGCGAATCCCGGCACGCTGCCCAGCGAATCGCCGGCGAGTAGCGGGCAAGTGCTCATCACGCTCACCGCTGACGAAATGAACGGGGATGAGATTGTCGTGCGGTGGATTGACGCCAGCGGCGACGAGTGGCATAGCGGGGCGGTGGTCCTGCACACCATCGCCAGCGGGCAGCAGTTTGACCAGTTGGCGACGGCGGCGGCGCTGGCGGCAGGAGTGACGGTTGCCAGCAACGGTATCACGGCGGCTTCCATTGCCTCGAATGCCATCACTAGCGCGAAGATCGCAACCAGCGCTATCTCTAGTGCGAAGATCGCTTCGAACGCGATAGATTCGACTAAGATAGCCTCAGGCGCGTTGACAAGCGCCGCGTTCGCCAGTGGAGCGATTACGCAATCGGCCATCGCAGCCGGAACACTGATAGACAGCAAATTCGGCTCCGGCGCGATAACGGCTGATATTCTGGCTGCTGACGCGGCGGCTGAGATTGCCGATGCGGTATGGGATGAAGCAATGGCAGACCACGTGACCGCCGGCACAACCGGCAACGCGCTGTACAACGCTTATCTCAACGTGACCACTGTACTCGCTCGGCTCGGCGCGTTCACCGGCACAGGGGTGAATACGGTGATTGGCTTCTTCCAGGCGTTGATGCGGTCTGATGCCACGACGCCGAGTGACGTGGGCGGCACATACGACGACGAGACCGACAGTCTCCAGGCTATCCGCGACCAGGGCGACGCGGCCTGGACCGGCAGCACGGCGGCGGCGGTGGCTGACGCGGTTTGGGACGAGGCGATAGCCGGGCATGTGTCTGCCGGCAGCACAGGCGCGGCGCTCAACTCGATAGATGCCGATGAGATTGTCGACGCGCTGGAAGCGGCTCTGGCGGCGGTGTCCAGTGTGACGGTGGTCGCTACGGTGGCCGGGGCGACGGCGACGGTGTACCAGTACGCGACCTGGGAGGCGCAATTTTCGCTGTCAGGTACGCCGGGATTGACCGCCTACGACCTGATATTCGCGGTGAAACGATACCCGAGCGACCTGGATGCCGAGAGCGTGCTGTACGTCAATAGCGCGACCGGCCTGATTTACATCGGGCAGGCGGCGGCAACGGGGGCGAGCTACGGCAGCCTGACGGCGGACAGCGCGACGGAGTTTACCGTCTACGTAGACGCGGCTGAGGTGGTCGCCAAGATTGCCTCCAACTTCGGCGGCGCGCATACCTGGACGCTAAAGGGCATCGAAACAGACACGACGCCAGATGAGGCGATAGTGATAGCGACCGGCACGTGGCGCATCGAGCCGGGCTATGTGAGGAGCCTGACATGAGCGACTTACGCAACTATCTGGAGTTTGGTCTTGCGCCGCACGCGCCCAGCCGGGCGGCCTGGGAAGCGCTGGAGATGACGGAGCGCGATCACGGGCGCGTGTGGGGGCCGTGGGTGCCGGAGACGCTACCGACCATCTGGACGCGCAACCTGTGGGGGCCGAAGTACATTGGGGCGGATATGCTGGCGCTCTATCCGCCGGGCGATACCGTGATATTCCTGAATGAGCCGAACCTGCCCTATGAGCCTCTGAGGGAATCGGCGCAACTGGAGCCGGAGTACGCGGCGGCGCTGTTTGTGTACATGCGCCAGATCCGGCCCGATTTGCGCTGGCTGGCTCCGGCCATAAACGGCGTAGACGCCTGGGACACCAGCCAGGACGGGCTACCGTTTCCCTGGTTCCGGCAATGGATAGCGGCGGTGTTTTCGATGTTGAAGGTGGTAGACCGGTTCGACATGGAAAAGCCGTTTGAGGCGGTTGACGGATGGGTGCTGAACTGGTATTCGCATCCGCCCGCGCCGATTCCCGAGGCGTGGCGCTCGCCGGTCTGGGCAGCCGAGGCTTTGCTTGAGGCGGCGGAGACGGCGGGAATATCGCGGGAGAGGCCAGTGATATTCGGGGAGATTAGCGCCCGGAATGACGCGGCGACGACGGAGCGCTGGCTGAATGAGATGTACGCCAGCCCGCATGTGCAACGGGCGTACTGGTTCACGCCGTTTGACGACAGAAAGCCGCAACTGAGTATGTTGACGGCAGACAGCCGGTTGAAGGCGACCGGCAGGGCATTTGTGGATGCCAAGAGGAGACTGACATGACACTAAGTCCTGAATTGCTGGTAGCGGTTGCCGCCGGGATGTTGGCGGTGGCCTTTGAATACATTCCCGGCCTGCACCCGCGCTACGATGCGCTCAGCCCGGAATGGAAGCGGCTGGTAATGTTGGGAATGCTGATCCTGGTTTGCCTCGGCGCGTTCGGCCTGGGTTGCGCCGGTAAGCTGGCTGTGAGCTGTGACGCTGACGGCGCGCTGTACCTGCTCGGTCTGTTGGCGGTGGCGATTGCCGCGAATCAGGGAGTGCATAGCATCGGTAAGCGCTCGGGGCCGGCGACATGAGACTGCTACGAGCGCCCCAGCTATGGGCGGCGCTCACCATCCTGCTATTGCTGGCGCTGGCTATCTACCTACTGGTGAGCTGCGGGGTGGAGCCTACGCCGGAACCGGCAACCATGACGCCTACCCAGACGCGACGGCCTGCCACGCCGACACTTGCGCCAAGCAACACGCCCACGTCGCAGCCGGTGACGACCCCGACGGCTACCCCCTCCCCGTCACCAACAATGTCACCGGCTGCGCCCTGGACGGCAACGCCTACTCCTACGGAGACAGCGACAGATGAGCCGACGGCAACCGCAACCGCAACGAGTACCAGTACCAGCACCGCAA
>CAZEOE010000024.1:0-12216 GCA_964513665.1 Candidatus Woesearchaeota archaeon
TGAAAAAATAATTTATTAGACTTATCTAGCAGAATCAGCCTGTTTCTCAGCTTCATTGCGCTTTGAACGGGCATAACTTTCCATGTTGTCTTCGGAACATTTTATAATTTCTTCTGCAAGAGATTCTGACATCTTTTTCTTTTTTCCGAAAGATTTCTGATAGGCGCCTTGAATTATCCATCTCAAAGCCAAGTCTATTCTCCTCAATGGAGAACAATCTACTGCCTGAGGATATCTTGCACCCGCGTGTTCAATTACTGTTATTTCATCTCTTGGAGACCCTTTTTCTATTGCGTCAACAAAAACCTGCACAGGATTTTTCTTTGTTTTGTGTTCAATTATCTTAAAAGAGTCAACAACTGTTTTCATGTTTTTATTGTATTTGCCTGAAGACCAACCAGTGATTATTTTATGTTTCTTTCCCACGTGGCCTGAACTAGACAACCTGTTTGCAAGCCTTTCAACAACGTTTACTCTCGCCTTGGCAAACTTATGAAGGTTTCTTCCATGGGATTTTAAAAGAATTCTTGGTTGAACATTCAAATAAGGGTGCAAAGCAGGATCGTTTATTTTTATTTCTGAAACATCAAACATATCGAAAAGTTTTATTTGTTTTGACTCTGTCATTTTATCTCCTACCCTTCTCAATCTTACCTTTAACAAGCCTTCTTAAAGGTTGATCATTTACCTTTATTACCTGGAACCTTATACCTCTTATGTCTCCCTTAGATCTTCCTTTCTTTCCACCTATTCTTTCTATAACTACTTCATCGTGTTCATCTATGAATCTCTGCGCAAGGTTTCCTGGGATAAACGCCCCAACAGGTATGCTGTTTTTTATAAGCTGAACTTTAGCACATTTTCTCATAGCTGAATTTGGCTGTGCGGCCTCTTTCTGAAATTTACTCACGACTACTCCTTTGGCCTGAGAAGATCGTCCAAGAGGATCCGATTTAATTTTAAGATTTTTCATTCTAGCATTATATGCTGAAGATTTCCATCTATCTTTCTTCCTTCTCTTCATTACTTTCCTTGCATTCATTAGTCCCATTTTAAGTTTAGTGAGAATAGCGGTTTAAAAATCTTTAGTTATATGATTTTTAAATCGAGATTAAACAAATCCCCCACTATTTTCTTTAATTCCTCATATCTACGTTTATTTCTTCCAATAAGAGTAGCCTTGCTTTGATTGTTTCCAGCTGTTAGAAAAACACAATTCTCTTTTACTTCAAGTGATTTAAATCTTACAGGATTCACAATGTCCTCAATAACTCTCTGAATATCGTCCATTCCCTCCGGAGCTGAAATTATCTTAACTTTTTTTCCTATCTGATCCTGGATCTTTCGTGTATTTATTGCTCCTGCACCTATCGCTCGAGAAACATCTCTTCTATTAACGGCAAAAAACACAGAATTGTTATGTAAAAAACAAGTGTTAGTTTTTACATGAGATATCTTATCAAGCAAGTTTATGTACCTCATAGCCCTCATATCTATCACAGCCATCTTAATTATCTCTTCCTAAAAATTGATTTATTTTCATTTTGTTTAACTCTTTTCAGATTTTTGTTTTCGCGCCAAGGGACCAGTGACCTTGACCAGAAGACCAGGCAAACCAGTTCCGACAGGAATTGGTTGATTAATTAAAATATTTTCTATAACTGAATTAAGCTCGTCTTCTATACCTTTAATTGTTGCGTTTACAAACTGCTTGTCAGGCGTTTCAAATGTCGCTCTTGCAAGAACACTAGCCTTGTCTGTTATTATTCCCATTCTTGTGACTCCTTTCACAACTCCCGAGGAAGTCATAGCGTCTGCCACAAGCCAAAGATGCCTGTCATTAATATCTAATCCCTGATTTTGAATAACATTCTTAATTTCATTAACGATTGTCTGCCTTGCTGCTTCAACACCTAAAACCTCGTACACATCAAAGATATCGTTTGAAAATATTTTATCCTTATTTATCCCTTTAATCTCCATTATCTCTTTAAGGTTTGAACCGGTTGTAATTATCACGAAATCTCTATCTCTTTTCTGAACAACAACCTGAGGAAGGCCCTTTATTCCGGCAACAACTGTGTTTCTAAGCTTCTCCTTTAATCTGTATATCTCTTTAAATTCCATTTCTGCTAGATTAAGAGTCATTTTTACATCAGTAGTAGAAACCTTGAATTTTTTATCTGAGAGAGATTCCGCGATTTTCTTTGGAGTTACATGAGAGTTCCTGAGTGCTTTTTGATCGAACACAAACTCCATCTTCTTGCTCCCGAAATCTAGATTTATTTCAGAGGCGAGATCATTAAGTTTTACTTCTTTTATTTTTTCTGCTATCGCTCTTGCTTCTTTTTCACTATTGAAGTCTTTCTCAAGATAGACTTCCATTATAGGTGTCGAAGGCTTTTTCCTTGCATCTAGAATTTCTATAAGTCTTGGAAGACCAAGAGTTATCTGCATTTGAGCGACTCCTGCATTATGGAATACATTAAGAACCATCTGAGTTGAAGCTTCTCCAAAGGATTGTGATGTGACTACTCCAACGGCTTCCCCTGGAGAGATTTTCGAATCCTTAAGGTGAAGCTTCGCGACATCTTTGCCGTCATAACCATATGAAAACTGCACTATATTTTCCGACGCATCCCTGACAGTGCCATCATACTCTACCTTTAGATCCTGCAAGGCGTTAACAAGTCTTCTGTATAAGTAACCTGACTTAGGTGTTCTAAGTGCGGTATCCATAAGGCTGTCTCTTCCAGTCATAGCTCCAAAGAAAAATTCTGTAGGTTTAAGACCTTTGAAATAAGAGGACTTTATGAAACCTCTTGAGTCCGGACTTATATCTTTCTTTTTAAAGAATGAGAGCGTTCTGTCTGTATACCCGAAAGAAATTCTTTTATTCCAAAGAGACTGTTGGCCAACACAACAACCCATTTGAGTTATATTAAGCATGCTTCCAGCACTCCCTGATTTGATCATCTTATTTACATTTCCCTCTTGAGGGAAGTGAGTCTTGACAATTTCGTTTACCTCTGTTCTTACGCTGTTCAAAACCTGCATTATTTTCGTTTCTCTTGTTTCTTCCAATGTTTTTCCAGGCGCAGCTTCTAGCTTGCCCGAATTATAACTCTCTATTATTTCATCCACTTTGTTTTCAGCATTTTTTATTATTTCCGCTGTAATTTCCTTTACTTTTACAGGAACATTTAGGTCTTGCAAAGAAAGTGTATACCCTATATTTGAAAGATACTTTGTACCTAGAGAAAACGCCTTCCAAAGTGTATCCACTGCTACTTCTCTGTCAAAATTTTTGTCTATTTCCTTCACCATCAAACCGTCTTCAACTCCGAATGTATTGCTTCCGGTAATGATGGAAGGAACTTCTAAGTTGGTGTTTTTTGGAAGAACCTGTGTGAAGACTTCTCCTCCGGAAACTTCTTTCTTCTTAACAAAATTCTCAACTCCTGAGGAAAAAAGAAGCTGGTTTGCATCACCCTTAGAAAGTGTTTTCTTGCTTAATATGTGAGACCCGGTAACCGCATCTGCAATTGTTCCGACTAGATTGCTGTTATTTTTAGAAGAGATTATGTTATTATTGATATCTAGCAAAACCTTTGCTTCCGCCAAAGCTTCCTCGTTTTGAGGGCTATGAATATTACATTCATCACCATCGTAATCCGCGTTATATGGTTCTGCTGATGCAGGATGAAGCCTGAACGTTCTCCCCGGAAGAACTTTAACATAATGCGCCATCATTCCTTGTTTGTGCAAAGTTGGGTGTCTGTTAAATAAGACTATATCTCCATCTCTTAGGTGCCTTTCTATCTTGTATCCTGGCTGTAGTTCAACCATTATCTCTTCTTTTAGATCTTCTGTTATTCTCTTTCTTCTGCCGTCGGTTCTTATTACGCTATTTGCTCCAGGATAAGAATTTCCCCTAGATACAAGTCTTTTCATTTCCTCTAAATTTGTTGAAGTTACAGATTCTGCAACGGTGATAATCTCAGCAACTTCCTGAGGTATTCCTACTTCATTGATTGCAAGATATGGATCTGGCGAAACTACTGTTCTTGCAGAAAAGTTTACTCTTTTTCCTGCCAGGTTGTGCCTTATTCTTCCTTCTTTACCTTTTATTCTTTCAGTAATAGTTTTTAATGGTTGTCCCGAACGATGTCTTGCCGGAGGGATTCTTGTTATGTTATTATCGAAGAAAGTCGTTACATGGTACTGCAAAAGATCCCATAAGTCCTCTATAATCACCTCAGGCGCTCCAGCGTTAAGGTTTTCCCATAGTCTCTGATTTGCACGTATGATATCGCTTAATTTATGGGTAAGGTCGTCTTCACTCCTTTCTCCAGACTCCAGAGTTATCGAAGGCCTAACCGTTACAGAAGGAACAAGAAGAAGAGACAAAATAGCCCACTCAGGACGCGCCGTACTTGTATTTATTCCTATTTTTTTAAGCTCTGCATCAGTTATCTTTACTAATCTTTCTCTTACTTCTATCGGGCTTAATCTTTTCTTATCCACAAAAAAGTTTGTCGGCTTCTCAAGTTTTACCTTTTCTATAACATATCCATTATGCGGACATTTTTTGGCATCCTTTGCTTTTTTAACTCTTTGAAGAATGGAAAGTTCATTTAGTTTATCATCGGCAATATTCAATTTTCCACAATCTGGACAGAAACACCTCAAGCACAATTCTATCAAAGGTATGTACTTTATATGCATAACCGGTCTCGCGAGGTCTATTGAACCAGGATGACCTGGACACTCTTTGACTCTCTTACCGCAAGTTCTACATCTCACACCAGGGTCAATTGCCCCTAGTCTTAGATCCATTAGACCTCCGTCTACTGGAAATCCATCTATATCATATAATTCAGGGGTTACAATTTTCACTGAACTTAGCTTCTTAATCTGATCCGGACTAAGCAAGCTGAACTTAAGCGATCTTATTTGTTTTCTGAATATGTTTTTCATCTTTCGTATTTATCCTTTAATTTGAATCTAGTCAATATCCCGAGCCCTAGCAATTCATCCACTAAAAGTTTAAACGCGTATGAAACCTCCACAGGTTCGGCTTCATTTGATCCGGAAATTGGACAAACTAGTTTATTTCTAAGGGAATCTTCAAAGCCTATTTCTCCTCCATCTTTTGATATATGTATCACTGTTTTGTCTGAATCATATCTTTCCTTCAATAATAAAGAAGCACCATGGGCTGCTAAAGCCTGCTGTTCCATCTCACCAATTCTTAGACCTCCTCCTTTAGCTCTTCCCTCTATCGGTTGTCTTGTAAGCAGTGTAACTTTTCCTGACGCTCTCGACTGTATAGAGTTCTTTACCATTCTCTTAAGCTTGAGATAGTACATATTTCCTATGTATATTTTCGCCTCCATTTTCTTCCCAGTGACTCCGTTATACATAGACTCTTTTCCATCATAGCTAAATCCCATCTCCTTTAGCTTTGATTCCATTTCTTCAACAGAAACACCTGTGAATGGAGTTCCATCTATAAGTTTTCCAGACAGAGCAGCAGTTTTTCCAGCTAAAAGTTCTATCATATAACCAACACTCATTCTGCTTGGGACTCCATGAGGGTTGAACATTAAGTCAGGCTTAACTCCAAGTGTCGTGAATGGAATATCATCAGGATCTGCGACAAGTCCGATTACTCCTTTCTGTCCATGGGGTGCTGAAAATTTGTCTCCGATTTCAGGAAGTCTTGAATCTCTGGTTCTTACATGAACAACTTTGTTGCCCTCTCCATCATTTGTTATAAACACTGCGTCAACTACTCCTTTTTCTCCCTGTCTGACTGTTACGCTGGCTTCTTTTTTAGTTTGTATGCTTAGATCTTTTGCCTCGGAAAGGAATTTAGGAGGAGTAACTTTTCCGATAACTACATCTCCTGCATCAACATAGGCTTCCGGAGATGCAACTCCATCATCCTCAAGATTAGAATATGAGTCTTCAGCCCTGTAACTGGAAACATCCTTGTCAGGAACTACTATCTCATCACGCAAACCACCCGCATACTGGAGTTCTGTTGCACTATAAGGTCTGAAATATGTACTTCTGCCCATTCCTCTATCGACGCTTGACCGACTTATGACTATTGCGTCCTGAAGATTATATCCGTCGAAGGGCAATAGCGCGACAACAAGATTTTGTCCTGAAGGATAGACATTTAGAGTGTCATAAACGAAACTTCTTACAAGCGGTCTTTGCGGATAGTGAAGTATCGATGCATCTGTGTCTGTCCTTAATAAGAAGTTCGCAGCGTATATACCAAGGCTCTGTTTATTCGTTTTACTTCCTTTCAATAACCTTGATCCCTGGTCGTGATCGGCAAAAGGTACAAGAGAAGTTATTAGTCCAAAAAGATCAAGAGGATGCACTTCGAAGTGTGTGTGGTCTGGAGTTATGTCTTCCTGGCTTAATGCTACCAATGCGTTCTCTTCTTCTGCAGCATCGATGTATTCAATTATACCTTTCTCAACCAAGTCAGCCCATTTTAGCTTACCTTCTTCAAGCATGATTAAATGTTCATCCCTAAGTTTCGGACTTCCATTTTCAACAATAATTAGAGGTCTTAGAACTCTTCCGACTCCTGTTGAGATCGTGATCTGGCTCAAAACTTCGTCGTATCTTATACTCATTTCAGAAGGAATCTCTCTGTTTCTTCTTAACTCTCTCAGATTCTTCACAAAGTTTTCTGGATTGCTTGCAAACCCTATGAACTTTCCATTGAAGAATACATCTCTGCCCTCGTCATCATTTAGACCCATAGACTTTAGTTTTTTAATTAATGCCACCTCATCAAGATTTATAGCTGTCGATATTTTAGCCATAAGAGAAAGGCTTTTTCTGAGACCGATTTCAGTTCCTTCTGGAGTTTCAATCGGGCAAAATCTTCCATAGTGTGTTGGATGAAGAGTTCTTGCAAGAAAGTTTTCCTGCTCCCCAGGAAGAAGGCTTGCGACTCTTTGTAATTGAGATAAGACAGCGAGATAGTTCGTCTTATCCATGTTTTGAGTTACTCCGCTCCTCTCTCCTATCCATGATCCTGTAGCTATTGCGCTCTCTATTCTATGAGTAAACAAAGTAGACTTAGCTATTGTCTTTAGAGAATAGAATTTTTTCCTTTTTGAAATTTTTTGAAGAGAATACTGAAGGTCCCTGACTAAAATATTAAGATTGACTCTGAAAAGATCAGCCATCAAATCACCCGAAAGCTTTACTCTTTTATTCGCATAATGATCCTTGTCTATCCTTATTCTCTTATCTATTTTCGCCCTAAGATATAAGTTTATGAGTCTGCACAAAGCTTGGGCTTTCTCTTCCCTGGAATTCTTTGTTATGCCTATATGAGGAAGAAGAAAAGAGTCTACTCTTTGCTTTACTCTATCTAGTATTTCTTTCTTTGTTCCCTGAATTCCGGATTTCTCCGCGATATGCAACATCGCGTCTTCGACAGATTTTATATTTGCAAATTCAAAGAAGTTTACAATTAAACAATCGTTCTCAGTCTTTATACCCTTTGCAATATCTGCTTCTCTTACCATGCCGAGAGCTTTGAGCAAAACTATAAGCGGAATATTTCTCAAACGACTAAATGTCAATTCCAAAATTCCATCATTTGTTTCTGAAATTGTGGTAGGTATCCTATAAGACCCTCTCTCTGAAAAAACTCTGAGAGTTAGACCATGTGAACCTTCCTCTATGAACGGAAAGTTTGGCGCCAAATCCTCTGACATGACAAGAACTCGTTCGTTTCCATTTATTATAAAATATCCTCCAGGATCTAAAGGATCCATGTAATTTTTTTCCAACTCTTCTCTTGACATTCCATGCATGTTACAGATTGCGCTCTTTACGATAACTGGAATTCTTCCAATCTCTGCTTCTGTGCTCTCCGTCTGGTTTTCGTGACGGACCATGAGCTCAACATAAACAGGAGCTGAATAAGTCAAATTTCTCAGCCTAGCCATCATCGGAGTTATTTTTCCTATGCTTCCATCTGCCTCGATAAGATTCGGCTCCCCAACTCTAACCTTTCCAAATTTTATCTCAACATCTTCATTGTTTATTGACTCATTTATTTCCTCGACTATTCTTTGTATTTTATTTTGTATGAAGTCATTGAATGAGAGAATATTAGATTCTACAAGAGAGTGTTGTTCCAAATATTTCTCAACTAAAATATTTTTTTTGTTTTTCATCCTTGCACCACAACTCGATAATACATATGTATTTTATCGTCTTCTTTTCTTTCAATTTTAAATACTTCTCCAGGAGAAGAATTTTCTGAGATTGCAGGATCTGTTGACTTGATCTTAGGCAACTGTGCTAGAGAAATATTGTATTCTTCAAGAAGTTTCTTTACCTCTTCGGGTTTCAATTTCGTGTGTTTTGGCTGTAATGCGTGCATTGCTTAGGCAGGGGGTATTTAAATTTAAGTGGATAACAGTGCTTTGTAAAAGTAGCTTTTTAAACCTTTCTACTTCATGCCTGAAAATGGCCCCGACGGGATTCCTGAAGGTTTGTGAGAACCGAGGGGACAGAGAATCCTTGATTCTCTGGATGTTCAAATCCAATGGCCCCGACGGGATTTGAACCCGCGACACCCAGGTTTCTACAAATTGGAAATTTTATCCATTTTAAAAGCCTGGTGCTCTAACCGGGCTGAGCTACGGGACCTAGAAAAGCAGAGCTTTTTTCAATTTTTAAATGCTTCTAACAGACAAACTATAAAATTTGTTTTCACTTGAAAAATAATACTATTTAAGTTTCAAAATTTTACCGAAGATAAGTTTGATTGTATAGAAATGTTTAAATATAAAAATTTGCAGATTACACTATAAAACAATAAGTTGTGGTTTTTTTTAAAGAAAACACAATATATTGTGTGAAAAAAAGGTAAAAAATGCAATGCCCTTATTGTCTCAATGAAGATACCAGAGTTGTGGACAAGAGGGATATTGAGGGTCTCCCAAGGAGGAGGAGAGAGTGCGAAAAATGCCTTAAGCGTTTCAATACAAAGGAAATGCTTGAACGTGTTGAGCTCAGGGTAGTTAAAAAAAGTGGTAGGCGGGAACCGTTTGATCCCGAGAAGCTTAGGGCTGGGGTGATGAAGGCCTGTGAAAAAAGACCTGTGAGTCTTGAGAGTGTGAATAAAATGTTAGGAAGTATACAAGAAAAATTAGAAAAAAGGGGAAGGGAAGTCAAGACGAGTCTCATCGGGGACTTAGTTTCTAGAGAGCTCAAGAAAATTGATAAAATTGCATATATAAGGTTTGCCTCCGTTTACAAAGAATTTAGAGAGATTGAAGATTTTAAAAAGGAGATAAAAAGCCTTTAAGATGGAGATAAATGGAAACGGCTCTGATGAAAAATTAGATAAAGAAGCTTTTAGCCGTTCAGCATATGCCTCTCCACTCACATTAAATAGAACTTTTACTTTTGAGGGAAAAAATCCATATCATCATGACTTTTTTGGAAATCCAATAAAGTGGATAAGCGAGGACGTTAATGTAAGCGATGACATGGGGAGAACTGTCTTTACTCAAAAAAATGTTAGCAGGCCTTCTTTTTGGAGCTCTTTAGCCATAAAAGTAGTCGCAAGTAAATATTTCTGGGGAGACCAAAGCAAGGGTGAAAGAGAAGACAGTATAGAAAAACTTATTGGCAGAGTATCTAGATATATTGGCAGACAGGCATTGTCACAGGGTTATTTTGATGAGAAACAAGCAGATATATTGAGAGATGAAATTGCCTCAATTTGCCTTAACCAGTTGTGTGTGTTTAACTCGCCTGTATGGTTTAATGCTGGGACGTGGGAATACAACAAGAATGCAGGAGGCGTCGCAGCATTTAAGTGGGATTCAAGTTCCAGAAGCGTTGTTCCTGCGAAATATGGAGAAGACAAACCGCAGTGTTCTGCATGTTTTATTCAAAGCATAGAGGATAACATGGAGTCCATAATGGCTGTTCAACTTGCTGAGGCCAACTTGTTTAAAGCAGGTTCAGGAACTGGAACCAACAGATCAAATCTTAGAAGTTCAAGGGAGAAGTTGACCGGAGGAGGCAGAGCATCTGGACCTGTAAGTTTCATGAAAGGGTATGATGCTTATGCAGGAATAATAAAGTCAGGAGGCAAGACAAGAAGAGCTGCTAAAATGGAAATATTAAATATTGATCATCCTGATGTTGTTGATTTTATAGAGGCTAAGCAAAAAGAGGAGAAAAAAGCCTGGGCTTTAATTGAAAGCGGATACGACGGCGGGATGAATGGAGAAGCTTACAAAACTATTGCTTTTCAGAACTGCAATATGTCTGTAAGAGTTACTGATGAATTTATGGAAGCAGTCAAGAGGGATGGCGAGTGGTCTACAAAGTTTGTAAAGTCTGGAGAAGTAAGCGAGACGCATAAGGCAAAGGATCTCATGCATAAGATCGCAGAAGGAACATGGATATGTGGTGATCCAGGAATACAAAATGACACTATAATAAACAAGTATCATACATGTAAAAATTCTGGCAGAATAAATGCAAGCAACCCTTGTAGCGAGTATATGTTTCTCGATGATACAGCATGTAACCTTGCGTCTATCAACCTTTTGAAGTTTCTCACAAGTGAAGGAGATTTTGATGTTGAAAGATTCAGAAAGGTTGTTAGGTACTTTATAATTGCTATGGACTTAATTGTTGATGGTGCAAGTTACCCTACTCCAAAGATTACGGAGAGATCACATATTTTCAGGACACTTGGTCTAGGTTATGCCAATCTCGGTGCTTTGCTCATGTCTCTCGGCTTGCCATATGACTCTGATCAAGGAAGATCTGTGTCTGCAGCCATAACCGCAATAATGTGTGGGGAAGCTTATAAGGCGAGTGCAGAACTTGCTGGACTTGTCGGTCCTTTTCCAGGATACAAGGAAAATAAAGATTCTATGCTTGAAGTTATAAAGATGCACAGAGAGCATGTTAAGGAAATAAGTGTAGAATCCATGCCTCCTAAATTAAGATATCTTGTCAATGACGCATGGGATTCATGGAGCGAGGCTCTTGAGCTTGGTGAGAAATATGGATATAGAAATGCTCAAGCAACAGTGATTGCACCTACTGGAACGATCGCGTTTATGATGGACTGCGATACAACAGGAATGGAGCCAGACATCGCTCTTGTCAAATATAAAGTACTAGCCGGAGGAGGTATGCTAAAGATAGTAAATGGGAGCGTTAGCCAAGGGCTTAGATCTTTAGGGTATAAAGAAGAACAGATTAAAGAAATAGTTGACTACATAAACAAGAATGATATGATTGAGGGTGCTCCTTATTTAAAGGATGAGCATCTTGGAGTGTTTGATTGTGCATTTAAACCTGCTAAAGGAAAGAGATCTCTTGACTATAAAGCCCATATAAAAATGATGGCAGTTACACAGCCATTTATCTCAGGTGCGATAAGCAAAACGGTGAATATGCCTGAGCAGACAACAGTAGAAGAAATTGCTGATGCCTACGTTTACGCCTGGGATATGGGATTGAAGGCAGTCGCTATATACAGAGAAAACAGTAAAAGATCTCAACCATTGAACACAAAGAAAACTGAAGGAGAGGTTATCAAGAAAGAAGCCAAGAAAATTGAACAAAGGAAAAAACTCCCTCAAACTAGGAAGTCCATCACGCACAAGTTTGATATATCCGGACATGAGGGATATATAACGATCGGTCTTTATGATGATGGCAAGCCTGGAGAGATTTTTGTTACAATGCACAAGCAAGGATCTACTATGAGAGGAATGATTGATGCATGGGCTACATCTATGTCCCTAAATCTTCAACATGGAGTTTCTGTAAGAGACCTATTTTCTAAGTTTAGGCATCAGAAATTTGAGCCCGCTGGTTTTGTCAAAAACGTAAATGGAGATGAACAGCACGGTGTTAAAGTTACTCCAATAAAAAGCGCGTCTTCAATTGTAGACTATGTTTCACAATTCATGCTTAACAATTTTGCCGAAGGCCCTATAAAGATTGAATTTGAAATGAATAATGAGATTCCTGAAGAGGAGCAGGCATCGCTTGAGACTTTTGGAAATGAAGGAATTACATGCCCGCTTTGTGGAGGTCCTGCAAAGAGAAAGGCTAATTGTGAAATAATATGCTCCAGTTGCAAGCAGGTTACACGAGGCGGTTGCGGAGAGTAGTTATTTA
>CAZEOE010000025.1:0-11911 GCA_964513665.1 Candidatus Woesearchaeota archaeon
ACAAACCATTTTCCTTCACTTATTACTTCAGTTTTACCATCAACAACTTTTAAAGCAGATTCATCGTCAAGAGCGTAGATTGGTTTATCTGTTCCTTCGCAAACCTCCTCTATATTTTCTCTTCTCACTTTCTTAAACCATTCTGAATTCAAATGAGGTAAGAAATAGAAATTTACAAAATTCAATCCTTCCATCTCTTCGGTTTCTAACATATCTTCTTCATATATTTGTTGAGACCATTTTAGTCTCAAATCGGGATTAGTTACCAGGCTCCCAGCACTCACTCCTACATAGACTTTATTCTTTAGCAATTTTGGTAGTAATTTAGCTAAACCACTTTTATTCAACCACCTCATTAAATGATATGTGTTGCCACCTTCAAAAAATAGAACATCTGCTCTTTCAAAAATTGGTTTCCAAACTTTCTCTTCAACCGCCGAAATGTCGGCAATCTCAATAGATTTGAAATTTTGATTTTTCAGATTTATTAAATCTGTAATAAACCAGCTTTTGTCTCCACTTTCAACATTGCTTGCGGTTGGTATGAAAACAATTGTGGTTTCTTCTGGCTTTTTGCCAACTAAATCAAACAAAGCTTTAGCTATTGAGTCGTTTTTAAGCCCACTTGACGTTAATAATAGTTTCATAATGTTTACAATTGGCTGTCTTTTATAAATATTAATGGTTGAAGTTAAACTTCAAGTTCGACAAAAGGTGCAGGCGTTTAACTAAATACAAACTTTTTTAAGGCGCATGAAAAGTAAGCATAGCAAGATCTTCAACAAGCGAGTTTATCGCATTATAAAAAGCTTTTTTACCTTTTATATAATATAATTTAATACTATAAGCGATTAAAATAAAACAAATTATAAAAAATAGAATAGCCACAAACATTCGATATATAGAGAAATTATTAATTGCAGTCATCAGGCCAAAAAAGCCAGTTAAAATTCCAATTATCAATAATATTATAGCCCAGAATTTATTCCATTTCATTTACGCCCTGACCGAGAATCGAACTCGGGTCTCCGCCGCGACAGGGCAGTGTTCTAACCACTAAACTACCAAGGCACGAAAATCTATGTTTCAGAGTGTTTTTAAAGATTTCTCATAGCCTAATTTGTTTTTTTAGGTGATGATTTCAGTTTTATTATGTAGGACGAGAACTGTGTGTTCTGCCTGGGCGACTTTGCCATTGCCTTTTTCTATTAGTTGCTCGTAGTGATGCAATATACCTGTGCTTTCTATTTGTTTTAGCGCTAAAAGACCTCTGGAGCCGAATTTTTTATATATCCAACGCGAGCAGAATGGAAGTGTGGAGTATTCTTCAAGGATGAAGTTTAATACTTCTCTTGCGAAAGAGTCTCTGACAGAACCTTGTTTTTCTAGAGAATATATGCCTGATAATTTGCCATCTCTTACTGAGCCAAAACCATTTGTTGAAAAAGGCTCTATTGCAAATACACCTTCGGATATTTTTAGGTTTGAAGAGTTGTCGAAGTTTGGAACTGAGATTCCTGCATGGACATTATACTCTTCTATTGAGTGGCCTGTGAGGTTTCTAATTACTGTCAGATTTCTTTTTTTAATTTCGGATTCTATCAATTTTCCGACTTCTCTGAATTCAACATCTTTTTTAAAGGACGCGACGCCTATTTTTAGCCCTGCTTCCGCGGCTTCGATAAGATTTTTATTTTCTTCTGAATTTTCAAGGTCCAGGGAAAATGCGCTGTCTGCAATAAATCCATTTATATGGACTCCAATATCTACTTTGAGGAGACCCCTTGCTGTTGATTCGTCGTTATGGCTTGGGGTGGAATGGGCTGCTATTTCGTTTATTGAAAGATTGACAGGGAAGGCAGGTTTTCCCCCAAGCTTTTCTATTTCATGCTCTATAGTTTCTGCGATTTTTATTAAATGCATTTCTTTTTTTATAAAATTTCTTGAAAAGTCTTTTACGGTTTTGCATATTTCTCCTGCTTTTTTCAAGTTTTCAATTTCTTCTTTGTTCATTTTATTTTTGTTACTTTTATTTTTCCTTCTGTGTCTTCTATAAGAAAACCTTTCTCTTTTATTCTTTCTCTTATTATATCTGCTTCCGCATATTTTTTTGACTTTCTAAGAGTCTCTCTTTCACTTACTAGTTTTTTAATTTCTTCAGGTATTTCTTCTTTTTCTTCTTCAAATTCTGAGATTCCTAAGCCTAAGACGCTGTCCCACTTTTCCAGAAGAGATAACTTATCTTTTGAGGCGAGGTTTTTTTCTTCGAGAAGATTCCAAAAAACTTGGAGTGCTTTTGGAGTGTTTAAGTCATCGTTTATTGCGGAGAGGAAATTCTCATGATATATTTTAGGTATTTCTTTTCCGGATAAAGGGCGTTTTTTAAGTTCTAATACTTTTCTTTTTAGATTTTCTAGTGCATTTTTAGAAGCTTCTAGCGCTTCAAATGTAAAATTGAGAGGTTTCCTATAGTGAGTTTGCAAATTTAGGTAGCGGAAGTGAATTGGGGAGAATCCTTTTTCTTCCAGAGATTTCAACGTATAGAAGTTGTTAAGTGATTTACTCATTTTTTTTCCATCTACAAGTAGCCATTCATTATGGATCCAAAAATTAACGAATTTCTTTTTTGTAATTGCTTCTGTTTGAGCTATTTCATTTTGATGGTGTGGAAAGATTAGATCTATGCCTCCTGTATGGATATCAAAACCATCTCCAAGATATTTTCTTGACATTGCTGAGCATTCTATGTGCCATCCAGGGCGCCCCTTGCCTATTTCTGTTTCCCAGAACACTTCTCCGTCTGCGGAGTCATATGCTTTCCAGAGGGCGAAGTCATTTATTGTTTCTTTTGAATATTCGTCGTGTTTTACTCTTGCTCCGGTTTTTAGTTCTTTGAGTTTTATTTTAGCAAGTTTTCCGTAATTTTTGAATTTAGAGATAGAGTAATACACACTTCCGTCTTCTCCTTTGTAGGCGATTTTATTTTTTATCAACTCTTTTATCATTTCGACCATCTCTTCTATGTGTTCTGTTGCTTTTGGCATTATTTCAGGCGTTTCTATGTTTAGGGAGTTTAAGTCTGAGAGGAAAATTTTTGTGTATTTTTCAGTGAATTTTTTTAGAGATATTTTTTCTATTTGGCTGTTCTTTATGGTTTTGTCATCCACATCTGTAACATTCATAATATGTTTTATTTTAAAATCATTGAATTTTAGAATTCTTCTTAAGATATCTGAAGTTAGATACGCGCGATAATTTCCTATATGGGGGGTATTGTAAACTGTTGGACCGCATGTGTATATCTTTACATGACCTTTATCTATTTCTTTGAACTTTTCTTTTTTTCTTGACAAGGTATTAAAGAACATAATTTCCATTAAACTTACAAATTAGCACAATATTTAAGTTCTTTCTTCAATTGTTTTTTTGATGAAGGTATATATTGCGGGAAAGATAAGGGAAGGTTCTGAAAGGGATAGTCTTGAGAAAATAGATAGTCTTTGCTCTGAACTTGGATTTGATACGTTTTTGCCACATAGGGATGTAGGGATGGCTAAAGGTGTAGGGGATGTTGAGAGGGTTTTCAAAGGAGATATAGTGGAGGGGTTTAGAAATGTTGATGGAGTTGTTGCTCTGCTTGATGGTTTACATGTTGGAGCGGGAACTGCGTGGGAGATAGGTTATGCTTATGCAAAAGGAATACCAATTATAGGTCTTAAAACGGATGAAAGTGTTGAAGAAGCATTTGAGTATTTGTCTGCAATTATTTTGTATTCTGTTAAAATTGTAGATTCGTATGAAAAGCTAAGGGTGGAACTTGAGAAATTGAAAAAGCTAAAGTATTAATATTTTGAGTGGTTGTTATTTGGATGGATTACAATGGGAGAATTCATTATCCTTTATATCCTGAAACTATTGATTTAGCTAGAGACTTGGCTAGTATGGAGGATTTTAACATAGATCCTGCTAGAGTTATCCATTCAGCCTTAGAGTTGTATGCTTTTGTAGGTGAGGCAATAAGGCGAGGAGGGCATCCTGTAATAATAACTCCTACTAATTATGGATCGGAAATTATGTTGATACCTCATTCGAGTATTTTGGAGAGAGGCGATCTTTTGAGGATTGCTAATATGACGCGAGAAATTGATGCGAGAAAGCAAATATGCTAAATTAGTTTTTGGATGAAGTTTTTTATATCTGGAATTGTTTTTAATTTGCTCAATGAATTTCGCTTTTCTGCTGAACCTGGAAAGCCTTTGAGAAAGGAGTTTGAAATGTATTTTAATCTACCTAATTCTAAGACTTGGTATTTTTCTGCAAGTGAAAGGTATTCTTTTAAATCTGAAATGTTCTGTTTTATATTAATAGGAATTTCTTTTCCTGTTTTCATATAACTTATGATTCTTGAGAAAATTGAAGGACTGCCTATCGCTCCTCTTGCAATCATTATTGCGTCGCAACCTGTTTGTTTGAACATATTTTCGGCGTCTTTCTCTGAGAATATGTCTCCATTTCCGATTACAGGTATTTTTACTGCTTCTTTTACTTTTTTAATCCATTCCCACTGCGCTTTAATATTGCCTCCATGAGTTGCAAGTCTGGCGTGAACAGTTATTGCATCTGCTCCGGCTTTCTCTATTTCTTTTGCAACATGGAGAACATTATTTTCTTTGAAACCAAGCCTTATTTTTGCAGTTACTATTTTGTTTTCTTTTTTTAATATTCTTATCATGTTTCCTATTTTTTCGGGGTTTTTTAGAAGATAAGACCCTGCTGAATTTCCGGTTATTCTTATGGAAGGGCATCCACAATTGATGTCTACGAGATCGTAATTTTTCAGAAGTTTTGATACTTTTTTGAATTCTTCTTCGTTGTTTCCTGTTATTTGTATTCCTAGAGGTGAATCTCCTTCTGCAGTTTTCATAAGCATTTTTGTTTTTTTATTCTCATGGAGGATTGCATCAACGTATATCATCTCGGTGTATGCTAATGATGCTCCATATTTTCTGCAGAGCATTCTGTAGGCTAAGTCAGTTACATCTACCATCGGGGCAAGAAATATAGGGGTTTCGAAAGATAAATTACCTATTCTTATTTTTTTCATTGTTAGACTATTGCAGGAATGGTTTTAAAATATCTGCTTTACGTCAAAGAGAAGATATCTTGTCTTTCCGATATATTCTTCTGGATATTCTCTTTCGAAAAACAAGAACATTTAAATAGAAAAAGCCTATTGAATTTTATGGAGAAGGACATAGATAAGATAGCGAAGAACCCAGATACTGATATTGTGATAAGGATTGATGATTTTGGAGGCAAGAGGGGTTTGACAATAAGAGAGTTTGTTAAGAGCGAGAGGTACACAGGATTTACTAAGGCTGGGACGAGGATTCCGGCTGATAAGTTTAAGATTTTTAAGGAAGCTATAAATTCTATATCAGAATCTGATTTGTTAGATGGTGCTGTTTCTGAAGCAGGGATGAAACAGCCTTCCGAGCAAAAAGAGGCTTCTTCTTCAAAGAAGACGAAGAAACATATAGACTCTCAGGAAGAAGCGTTCTGATTTAGGATTTCAAGGATATTTCTCGGAATTGTTACTCCCCTGCCGTTTTGTTTGTCTATGAATTTATAGGTTGTTTCTTCTCCTATTATTATTTCTGTTGTAGGAGAAGATCTGAACATTCTTTGAACCAACACTATTTTGTTATTATCTTGATAAGGTCTTATTCTTGTTGAGATTTGGAGATCCTCGTCAAGAAATGCTTGTCTAAGATATCTTGTGTTTTTTTCTGTGACTACATAAACAAGACCTCTGGTGTGCATTTCTTTTGGAGAGAGGCCAAGGGATGCAAACAAAGAGAATCTTGCGTCGTCTAAAAGAATACCTGCTTGGGAGTTATTTAGATGAGCATTATCATCTAACAGACAGGAATTTATTGTCACTCTTGTTATATAGCCTTTTTTCATAATTTGATATCAAACGTGAGCTTTAAATACGCTCTCTTTTTCTAGATTAATATGAGTTTTATGGGAGATAAAGATGGAACACAAAACGAGAATAAGGCAACCGATTGTTACAATTGCTGGACATGTAGACAGCGGGAAGACATCTATACTTGATTGTTTTAGAGGTAGCTGTGTTCAGGAGGGAGAGGCAGGAGGAATAACTCAGAAGATTTCTTTTACTAAATATCCTCTTGCTCAAATAGTCAGGGCTTGCCCATTAATAGCTAAAAATAATATTTCTTTAGAAATACCTGGATTTTTGTTTATAGATACTCCAGGGCATGCAGCCTTTACAAATCTGAGAAAGAGAGGTGGGTCACTTGCTGATTTGGCAATTGTTGTTGTGAATGTTAAAGAGGGAATAAAACCTCAGACGGCTGAGGTATTACATATTTTAAGGGCAAACAAGACTCCTTTTCTCATAGCTCTTAATAAGATAGATAATATATCTGGGTGGAGGTATGATTCTTCTATTTCACTGAAAGAGTCTATTTCGAGTCAATCCATTAATTCATATCAGGAATTTCAGGAGGCTTTGTTAACTTTTCAGGCATCATTGTCAGATTATCAGTTTGAGTCGGATTTGTTTTATGAAATAAGTGATTTTACTAAGAAAATTGCGATAGTTCCGTGTTCCGCGAGAACCAAACAAGGAATACCTGAATTGCTTTTGACTTTGTGCGGATTGTGTCAGAGATTTTTGAGAGAGAGACTTATACTTAACGAGGAAGCTAAGGGCGTAATTTTGGAGGTGAAGAAAGAGAAATCACATGATGCTATAGAAGCTATACTATATGATGGAGTTATTGAGGAAGGGGAGGAAATAGCTATAGCTAATTTTGATAATATTATTCAAACTAAGGTAAGAGCTATTGAGGAGATTGAACCTTTGTCTTTCAAATATAAAAAAGTGAAACTTGCTAAAGCCGCTACAGGTGTAAGACTTCATTTGACAAATAGGGAGAGCATTCTTCCAGGAATGATGTTTCAGGAAATAAATAATAATATTGAAGAAATAAAAGAAGGATTTAGGAAGGAACTTTCTCAGGCTTTGCAATTAGATAAGGAAGGAATAATAATAAAGTCAGATTCTCTTGGGAGTCTGGAAGCACTGATTACTCTTTTGAGGCAGGAGAATATACCAATTTTACGTGCTGGGATAGGGCAAATTGGAAAGTCTGATATGATATTTGCTAAGGCTAATTTGGATACAGCTCCTTTGAATTCAGTAATACTAGGGTTCAATACAGATATTGAGGACGGGCTTGAAACTTACGGGATAAAAATAATCCAGAACAATGTCATCTTCAAACTTATAGATGATTTTAAGTTGTGGAGGGATGAAAAAAATGCGGAAATAGAGAAAGAGAGACTCATGGGACTTTCTAGCATATGTAAACTTGAGATACTTTCTAAGTATGTTTTTAGAAATTCTAATCCTGCTGTTTTTGGAGTGAGGGTCGTTGCGGGGAAGCTGAGAACTAATCTTGTTTTGATAGACGAGCAGGGCGAGGAGGTTGCAAGAGTCAAGGCGATTCAGCATCAGAAAGAGTCGCTTAGTGAGGCTTCAGAAGGACAGGAGGTTGCTATTTCTCTTCCAGGAGTAAATTTTGAGAGACATCTTTCAGGTAAAAAATTCTTGTATTCTAATATGGGCATAAGCGAGTTTAAGAATTTCAAGAAAAATAAAGACCTTTTGAATACTGGGGAGATGAGAGTTTTGAATGAGGTACTTGAGATAAAGCAGAGGAAAAATCCTGAGTGGGTTCTTTAGTTATTTCGAGAAATATGCTTTGAGAGGTTTCCAGTAGAACTCTTCCCAGCCTGTTGTCAGTTCTTTGAAGTTTGCTTCTGGGATGTTTTTTTGCGTGAAGATTATATCTGTTCCATTTTTACTTTCTTTTATTTCAAAAGTTACTGTAGAATAATGTCCTGCAGGGAAGTCCATACAGGACCATTTTTGGACTATTTTTTCGTTTTTTTTCAAAGTAGTATTTTCTCCGAATGAGTAATCGTTATAGGTTGAGAACTTGCCTATTTTTTCTGTTCCTTTTGCTTTTGATCCTGTGAATTCAGAATGCTTTTTAGAGTCTGTAAGGAGCTCATATACTTCCTCCGGGGAGGCATTTATATGCACTTTTTGTTTTATTTCTTTCATACTTTTTTAGGTTCTTTTTAATATAAATACTTTATGAATGTCCAGTCTTTAAGGATAAAAATGTTTTAAAAGAGGCAGTGGTTTCCTGCGGAATGCAAGAGGAGATTATAAAATTTATAGGGGAAAAAGGTTTGAGCCCTTGGAATAGAACAAGAATAACTATTAAGGATAAGCTGAGTGTTTTTTTGAAGACTAAGGATGCAAGAAGCGTATACTCAAAGTGTATGAGTTCAATTTCTAAGAACTTTGTATTTAACGATTCGCATAATATATTTCATTTTTTTGAGGACTTTTCTCAAAAATCTATTCTAGAGAGACAGGAATATTTCAAAAGCTTTAGTGATTTTGATAGCTCATTTTTAAAACTCATAAGAGAACCGAGACCTTTTTGGAGCCCAGACTACGATATTGTGGTTGTTACAGAGGAAGACTCAACTTTCAGGAAACTTAAGGAAATGGGATGCAATGTGCGGTTTGTTATTAATGATGGAGATGTGAGCGAGCTTCAGAAGTATGACATTGTGCAAGTTATTGATTGTCCAAATTTTTCAATAGCACTTGAGAAGCTTCCCCAGAGTGTTTTTTTATCTACAGTGGATGAGGCTTATATGGAGAGATTTGTCAGAATTGTTTCCGGATGGAAAGATAATCTAAAAATTATGAAAACTTCGATATCTGATGAAGAGATAAGTGAGATGGTTTTGGAGTTGGATAGTTTGTCTGACTTGTATAGCGAATCTCTGGCTGAAAATTTAACAAGAGAAAAAGTTGAAGAGGCTCTTAGAAACATAAGAGAAGAAATTCATTCTGGCGTTAAAAAGATGAGTATTTCAGGGGAGTCATTGCTCGAGTATCTTAATAAAGGAAATTTATCTAAGGAGCTTATTTCGCTGATTAATGATGCTATTGAAAAGTCTAAAATTCCTGAAAATATATTTATTAAGAGCATACCTGTTGAAATTGATGAGCGCGAGCTTTCCGACTTTTTGAGAAGACAGGATATAGGTGCTTTTTCAAACAAGGCTGAGAGAATAAAGAGAGAGTCTGCAAAACTGCGAAGAGTTCCAGATGTGATTAAGAGATTAGAGAATTATCTTCTTTTGCTTGATTTTAAGCAGGGAGTTTTGAAATGGATGAAAGGAAAAAAATTTCCTCAGTTTGGAGAAAGATTAGATATTAAAAATTCAAGAAATGAATTTCTGGAAAATCCTGCTCCAATTGATTTTGTCTTGGGCGATGGAAAAAATTGTTCGATTCTTACAGGGGCTAATAGTGGGGGGAAAACTACGTTGCTCGAAAATTTAATTCAGAATGTTGTTTTTTCATATTTTGGGCTACCTGTGGATGGAGATGTTTGTCTGCCTGTTTTTTCAGAAGTTTATTACTTTTCTAAAAATAAGGGAGGCACAGATAAAGGAGCATTTGAGAATTTACTCAATCAACTTTCTGAGATAAAGGTTGGAAATAATGTGCTTATACTCGCGGATGAAATAGAGTCTGTGACTGAGCCTGGAGTGGCAGGTAAAATTATTGCTTCTAGTGCGGAGTATTTTGTAAGAAAAGGAGCTTTTATTGTTATTGCTACGCATCTAGGGAAGGAGATAAAAGAGTATCTTCCAGAAGGATCCAGGATTGATGGGATAGAGGCTAAGGGCTTGGATGAAAATAATGAGCTTATTGTAGATCACAATCCTATAATGGGTAAGCTTGCGAGTTCGACTCCTGAACTTATAGTGGAGAAACTGGCTAAGTCAAGTGATAGAGAATATTTCAAGTTTTTATTTGAAAGCATGAAAAAATAGATATCTTAAAGCGTTCTTTGAGTCATACAAATTGTTTTAAAAAGGAGAAATAGATTTTGTTATGAGGTATTTTGTACTAACAGGCTTAATTTTTGGGTTTATCTTTATATTTTGTATATCAGGGGTCGTTTCTGCTTCTGTTTGTTCTAAGGAATGCAACTTTGTAAAATCTATTGAGACGAGGGCTTGTAATAGTGAATATAAGCTGTGCAAAGAAACTTGTTCTGACGGGTTGTGCAAGAGAAATTGTTTTAGTGATAAGAAGGCGTGCTTGAAGACTGTTAGAGAGGAGGGAATTCTTTGTAGTAAAATGTGTTCTATTGAAGGTAAAAATGTGACTTGCTTAAATGGAAAGTATACTCCAGGCCAGACTTTTTTGGAGGGTTGTGAGAGTTGTTATTGTGATTTCAAGGGGAAAGTGAAATGTACTAAAACTCCATTTTGTAATTTTAATAATGTTTCACCTGGAGAGGATTTTTGTTTAGATAATGGTGGATTTTATCATGCTTTATGTAATGGACCTTATTTTGATATTGTGTGTAGCAGGGATAAGTTTTGTTTGTGTGAGGGATTGAATAATTATACCTGTGCTGAGGGTAGCTACTGTGTTAAGGATTTTGTTTCACCGAATAGAAGAACATCGACTATTCCTGGATGGAAAACTTTGAGAGGTTTTGATCTTGGAGAGATAGGCATATGTGCCCAAGTTCCTGAAATTGAAAGCTGTGGAAATGGAATTTGTGAAGAAATTATTTGTAAGAATTGTTCAACTGCTGAAACTAGATATAATTGCCCTGTTGATTGTGCTTAGAGAAACCCTTTTTTTCTTATACCTTCATTTTCTATTACGAAGTCAAGCTTAGATTCTCCGAGGCTCCTGTGTTTTCTTAGATTTGCAGTTCTTCTTCCCTTTTCATTTGTAAGTTCAATTAAACATTTCCCCCAGTATTTTAGTATGTCTCCTCCTACCATTTTATCATAGTCTTCCCATTTGTATATTTGATTTGTTACTATAACAGGGATATTCTTTTTTCTTGCTATTTCCGATAATGATTTCATTTGAGTTGCCAAGGTAGAGTTTGTTTTTTGTACATCCATTGAGCTTTTTTCTCTGGCTTCGGCCAAGTCTATTCTGTAAAGTATAGCCATACTGTCTACTATGATGAGGGAGACTTCTTTTTTTAGGTGTTTGTAAAGATCCTGGAAGATGGCTCTCTGCTCGTTGAAGTTTACTGGATTGAGAAGGAGAATATTACTTATTACTTTTTCATAATCGTTTTGATTTATCTGCTTTAGTCTTTCTATTGAGAAACCTCCTTCTGTGTCTATGTATATAACTTTTTTATCTTTTTTAGCCTGCGAGACTGCTGCGAGAAGACAGAAATTTGTTTTTCCTGTTCCTGGGCCTCCATATATTACAGTGATTATATCGCTTTCGTATCCACCATGAAGCCATTTATTTAGATCATAACATCCAGCTGAAATTTTAACCATTAGTTTTACAGATATAATGTGTATAAAAGATTGTGGGTATTTTTGTTTGAGAGATTACTTTTTAACTAAAGAGGATATTTTATCAAGGTCTTTCTTTATGGCATCTATGGCTTCTGAAATTTCTTTGTTTATGGTTTTTCCGCTTGTCTGAAGTTTAAATAGGACAGGCTTTGTAGGATGCTCTATTCTCCATGCAGCGATTTCTGCTCCATTTTGGTTGAGGTAGGCCCTCAGAGTTTCTGCAATAGTGAGATTATCTATTTTTACCTCGAGCTCATTTTTTTCTTGTTTTATTATTTCTATGTTCATGGTATTATGCCAAAAAGAATATTTATAAAGCTTTCTTTGGACAGATATATAGGCTCCCGTAGCTCAGCCCGGATAGAGCATCTGCCTTCTAAGAGATGGAGTGAGCAGAGGGTCACAGGTTCAAATCCTGTCGGGAGCGTGA
>CAZEOE010000026.1:0-11544 GCA_964513665.1 Candidatus Woesearchaeota archaeon
CACCACATATAGCATTTTACAGCAAAGAAGCACTAAACAAAATAATGGAAAAAACTGTTTCAAGTATCCAGCTATTCATTAAAAACAAAAAAGATGAAAGCTTCGTAATATAATCGCAATAAATTATTCAAATACAGCAATCACAAAATATTATAAATAACGCAGATTTCAACTAAATATGAGAAATAAAATCTTTTTCATGATAGGAGCCCCATTATTCGCCATATCTATAATCTCAATTTCCCTCTTTTTCATCTCAGACTCAAACCCAAACAATTCTCCCAGTGCATTATCAGATTGTAAAAACTACATATTCAACTCCCAAGACGCAATAACTCTTCTGTTCTTCGCGACAGAATCAGAAACAAAAAAATATTCCGACCATCTTCTAAGCGTCTCCCCGTTCAATGAAAATAAAAAAATGTTTAACATATATTATATAAACGACTATCAGCCATCATGTGAAAATTACAAAGGCATAGCCATCTTATGTTACTCTAAAGATTTAATAAAGAGAGCGTCATCTTGCCCAAGCGATTATATTTTTGTGGTAAAAAAAGAGTCCGCGAACCTAAGAAGTTCCTCCTATCTTAATGTGATGAGTATAAATTCAGTTCATCCTCTTTCAGTCCTGACTCATGAATTCGGACACGCATTCGCTAATTTCGCAGAAGAGTACACTCCTGCAAAACTGCCAAGAGGTTCAACAAACTGCGTATCCTCATGTGACGAATTCTCTGGAGAAACAGATGGGTGCTTCAAAGGATGTTCGAAAGAAGACTATCAGAGATCTATTGAAGAAGGAGTCATGCGAACTCTTTCAACTGACAACTTTGGAAAGTTAAACACGAAATTCCTAGAGAATAGAATAGAAGAAGAAGAAGTGCGTAAGCAAAGAAATCCTATTACAGGAAAAGCGATCTCCTCAGAACAAACCTCCGAATGTGCAGAGCAAAATTACCTCCTTATAGAAGGAAAATATGACACAGAAAAAAATACTCTTTCGTTCGAAGATAAAACTACGGAAATAGGATGTGCGGGAGGAAATGGTTACGGAGAATTCTCTCTTAACATTAAAAACTCTCTCGGAGATGAAATAAAAAATGATAAATTCAATCCCGAATTTATATTCACAGATGAGCCTAAAGAAGATCTATACTTAAAAGGAGAAACTTATGAAAGCGACAGACCATTTGCAATAAGACTGCCCATAATCCCAGAAGCAGAAAACCTTGAAATCAGCCATAATGACCAAATCACAACAATTTCCCTGAAAGATGTAGGAGCAAGAGCATGCAAAATATGAACAGAAAAGGAATCGGAAATATAATTGCAATAATGGTACTAACACTCCTTACAATAGTCGCCACATATAGTATGTATTTATATGTCCATAAAATTCTCACAGACTCAGAAGCTCAACTGGCTCCACAATTCAACTGCCTGCAAATGCAAACTTCCCTTCCGGCAGAACTAATAAGCGCATGTTATGATTCCCAAAAAAAAGAGATTCAAGTCAGACTAAAAAAAAGATTAAGTAATTACGATGTTCCCCAGATAGACTTTATATCTTACTCAGAATCAGGAAAAACTGAAAAATGGTCTTGTGGACTATCCTGTTCAGAATGTGTTCTCCCATCAATTGAAAATACAAAAACACTCTACTTTTTGCCGGAAGAAACTCCAAACAAATTAGATATTTTTTACGGAGAATGCAAAATAGATTCTATCACAGTAAGTAACTGCTAGGCTCTATGCTCAAGCTTCCTAACTCTCTCCTCCAAAGCCCTTACCTTCATATTCAAAGAATTCTTTTTCCCAGGAAAATCCTCTATAGAATTAACAAACTCCTCAAGATAAATGTTGAATAAAGTGCTAAGTTTTCCCCCAAACATGTTTAGTTTAGACTTCGCCTTGGAAAGCAAATCTGCATCTACAGTTACGTTTACCCTTATTCTCTTAGACATACACATTAGTGTGTATTATAGTATAAAAATGTTTCTTCTAGATAGATTTATATATGTTGATTTGAAAAAATAAACATGCAGTTCAAACTAAGTAATACAAAGATAAAAAACAGAACAAAAAGAAAGACAAATGTTGAATTTAGAAAAACTATAGAAGAAGCTTCGCAACACCAAAAGTGGCACGAAATAGTCAAAATACTATCAGGTTCAACAAGATATCATTCTTCCGTAAATCTTTTCGAAATAGACAAGATCTCAAAAGAAGGAGATATATTAATTATACCTGGAAAAATACTCTCAAAAGGAGAGCTCACAAAAAAAGTAAGAATATGTGGTCTAGGAATATCAAAAGCCACAAAAGAAAAATTAAAAAAATCTAAGTCTGAATTCGTGCAACTATTGGACGAAATAAAGAAAAATCCTAAAGCCGAGGGAATAAAAATAATAAGATGACAAGAAAAACAGTTATAATTGACGCAAAAAATGGAATTCTTGGAAGAGTAGCAAGCAACGCAGCCAAACTCGCTCTTCTTGGAAACAAAGTAATCATAGTCAATTGCAACCTAGCTATACTCTCAGGAAGAAAAAGAATGATTATAAATGAATACATAACCTCGAGAATAAGAGGCGGTTCAAGTTTAAATGGCCCTCACTTTCCAAAAGAACCATTTAGAATAATGAAAAGAACTGTAAGAGGAATGTTATCTTATACACAAGAAAGAGGAAGAACGGCTCTTAAGAATGTAATCTGTCATAACACCACACCAATAGAATATGAATCTGTAGAGAAAATAAGCTTCGGCAAAGAATCCAGATCAGGAACAATAACTTTAGGAGATCTAAGCAAAGAATTATAAAATGGCAAAAAAAACAAAAACTTTAGAGGATATGATTATCTCTGGAAAAAGAAAGACAGCAATAGCGAAACTAAAACTAAAAACTGGATCAGGCGTGGTATTTTACAACGGTCTCCCAAGCACAGAACTTGGACTTTTCCATAAACTCGCACTTTCAGAACCTCTAAGAATCTACGACCAGGAGCTTGGAGACGAGCTAAAATATGACTTCTATATCTCTACAGCTAGTGGTGGAAAAGAAGCCCAAATCCAGGCAGCGAGATTAGCCATTGCAAGAGCACTATTGGTTATCACAGGTTCAGACACATTAAAAAAAGCATTCGTTAAATATGATAGAAACATGATTGTCCAGGACTTCAGAAGAAAAGAAACAAGAAAACCTGGAGACTCAAAAGCAAGAGCAAAGAGACAGAAATCATTCAGATAAATTATTTCAGAAATCTAAATCTTCAGGCAACAAAGCGATATAATCCTAATATTTCTTTGAAAAGTTCGTGCTTAAATCTTCCCCTTAAACCCCTAAGACTTTCAGAGTGTCTAGCCCTTATATATTCCCTCAAAGAGAGACTATGTAGATATTTATTATAAACCTCATATCTCTCCCTAACATCCCTAACAACATTAAGTATATCTCCATCATCAGAAACCAATACTGTGTGTCTATTTTTCTCAGCCCTTTGAAGCCCATATCCTATTTGTTGCTGATCTACCCAACCTATTCCGGGAGAAATTCTTCCAGACTTAGAGCTCCTAAATGACGCGCCTAATACAATCCCTTCATGTCTTTTCGAAACAAAATTCTTAACAATTTTAGGATCCAAAGTCATGGCCAGAGTATAAATATGCTGTTCCGGAAAAACCTCTGGGAGCCTATTGAGTTCATCAAGAACGCCACTGCATACTGCAACATCATAATTTGTCGGAGCAAACCTGTATTTATGTGCACACGTGTCAAAAACAAACAGTGCGCTACCATTCAGTCTGGCTCCTCTAAGAGAAGCATCAACCATTTCTTCAAGCACTAAATAATTAACCATAAGTTTATGTAAAAAAACGATTTAAAAATCTAACGAAAGCCTATTTTACAGCGAACAACCCATCAAAAGGGTTCTTTACTCTTTTAATATGCTCGCTAGAAATATGAGTATAAACTTGTGTGGTTGACAAAGAAGAATGTCCGAGAATAGCCTGTATAGTCCTTATATCTGTCCCGCCCTCAAGCAAGTGAGTAGCAAAACTGTGTCTCAAGGTATGAGGTGTTATCCGTTTATTAATTCCTGCTCTGATTCTGGAACCGTATATTATTTTCTGTACATTTCTCGTAGTTAAAGGCTTTTCACGTGAAAACAAGAACTTATATCCTTCTCTGAAAGAAAGATAACTCTTAAGTTCCTCACAAAGCTCTCTCGAAATACTAAACAATCTATCCTTTGAACCCTTTCCCTTTCTAACCCATCCAGTCATCTCATCTAAATTCAAGTCTTCAGCTCTTAAGTTTACAAGTTCAGAAACTCTCAATCCAGTTGAATAAAGAAAAGAAATCATTAGTCTTGATTTCTGTGTGTCCGTAGCGTTAATTAATTCAATAATTTCCTCCTTGCTTAAAACTTCCGGAAGTTTCTTATCCTTCTTAGGTATGGGTATGTTTGCAAACTCTTTTTTCAAAACTTCCTTAAAAAAAAATTTCAAAGATGCTGATGCAAGCATTATTGTATTTTTAGACTTTGAATCAAAAAGTTCCGAAAGATAAACTTTCACATCATCCTCATTAACATCCGAGCTATTTTTACCCGCTCTCTTCAAAAACTTATCTACGAAAAAAGAATAATTCCTCACAGTAAGAGGAGAGAAACCTCTAAGCTTCAGCTCAGCCCTAAGTTTTTCCATGTCATCCATCTTTTTAATGCAAAAGAAGAAGTTCGGTTTATTTAAATCTTGTGTGAAAGTAAACTATATATACATATCTTCAATTTTCTATATATGCCAAGTAATTTCATAGAGTCTCATAAAAAACACAGAAACATTTTATACACTTTTGTAATACTCCTAGGAATACTCCAGATTATCTCTTTGATAGTTTTAAGCTCACAAATTTCAAAATTAAATACCGAAATGCAAGCAAAAAATCTAGAAACAAAAGAGGAAATGAAAGAATTTACAACAAAACTAATCAACAGCTATGACTCCTTGTACCAAGCAAATTTCAAAGAAATAGCCGAATCTGTCAGTGCACTTGAAAGCGACATAAGTAAAGAAATTAACCTTCTTAAGTCAACGCAGGACGATTTCTCCGGAATAATAGAAGAAGCTGTTAAATCTGTAGTGACAGTAGGAGCAGGAACTTCTCTCGGCTCAGGTTTCATAATAGATGAAGCTGGATATGTAGTAACCAATTACCACGTAATAGCTTCAGACGAAGAAGGCGTAGTAGTCAGAATTTACGACGGAAGAAAATACAGCGCCTCGCTAATTGGAAAAGATGAAAAAAGAGACATAGCCCTTTTAAAAATCCCTGAAAGTGAAAATAAGCTGACGCTTGCAAAAGACGAAGACATCCAAGTAGGAAAAAAAGTAATAGCTATAGGTAATCCGCTTGGGCTATCATACAGTGTGACTGAAGGAATAATCTCTGCATTAGATAGGCCAGGTCCAAGCGGATCAAGAGAATATATTCAGACAGACGTCTCGTTAAATCCAGGAAATTCTGGCGGACCATTAATCAACCTCCAAGGAAGTGTAGTAGGTGTGAATAACTTTAAAATAGGCGGTGCGGAAAGTCTTGGGTTCGCCCTTGAAAGCGAAGCAATAAAATCCAGTATAAACTCTATACTAAATCAAACATTGATACCCTGATGAAAAATAAAATAAACAGCTCACTTAGGACAAACAGAAGATATTTGTTAATAGAATCAGATAGCAAAAAAGATATCGAAGATGCGCTTAAAGAATATCTTGGAGTTCTTGGAATAGCAAAGTCAAAGCTTGAATTTATAGAAGGAGAAAAATATATCATTTCGATAGATAGAAAAATGGTTGATTGGGTGCGAGCATCTTTTGAAATGTCTGACAAAAAAATCAAGATAAAAAAAGTCTCGGGAACACTAAAAGGTCTAAAAAATGAAAAATAAAAAGGGTCAAGAAATATTTGGAATGTCATATGGAGTCATATTCTCCATAATACTTATAATATCAGTAATTGCAGTCGGTTTTTTCGTTATCCGACATTTTCTAAATCTTGGTGACTGCACTAACACAGGACTATTTTATGAAAGTTTCGAAAACAAAATAGACAGCTGTTGGAAATCCGGAATATGCAAAGATGATTTATCTTCCTTAAAAGAAAAAACCACCAAAAGCATGGAAAAAATTTGTTTTGGTTATATAAATCAATCATCAACCAGAGAAGATGCAATTTACAAATCAGCAATTAAAGATTTTGCATTTGAATCGTCCTTCAAAAACGTGCACCTTTATCCACCAGAAAAAATGTGCGATGGCAGACTGCCTTCAAAAAAAGTCGAACATTTCTCAACAACTAATTTCTTCTGCCTTTCCCCAGAGGAGCTTGAAAAAGCTAAGTTGGATAAAGGCACAACAGAAAAAGTAGTAAGTCTAAGCAGAAACTAAGTTTAATAAGTACATAAAACTAACAATTAAAGATGAATAAAAGAGGTTTCGAATTTAGTTTCTCATGGATTTTCGCACTCATAGTAGGCGCAGCAGTCCTCTTCCTTTCAATTTACTTAGCAAATCAGATAATAGGGACAAAAGAGTTCGAGGAGCAGAGCGTTTCAGGAAAAAGACTGGGGATTCTTCTAAATCCGATAGAAACAAGTCTGGAATCCGCAAAATATGTAAAAATTACAGTTCCAGAAGAAACAAGAATATACAACGAATGTAAAGATATAGGTCAGTTCGGAAGACAAGACATAAGTGCATCCTCAAAATCAAAAACAAAAAAAGAATGGTCTTCCATTCCCGGAGCAACAAGTAGCTTCAATAATAAATATCTTTTCTCAGAAAGCAATTCCGAAGCAGAAGAAAACTTCTTCATCCTCTCAAAGCCGTTCGCATATCCTTTCAAAATAGCCGACATCTTAATCATGTGGGGCGACAAAGAGGAGTTTTGTTTCATAAACTCCCCAGAGGACATAAAAAAAGAATTAAACGATTCTCTAAAAATAAACAACGTATATTTCACAAAAAATCCAAATGACTGCAAAGAGTACAGCAAAAAAATATGTTTCCCGCCAAAAAGAGACGAATGCGATATAGAGGTCTCGTTTAACACCCAGAGTGTTAAATTCAATTCAGAAGATAAGACAGTATATTTCCCAGACTTCCTAGATTCAAACGATAAATACACTCTAGTCTATGCATCAATATTTTCCTCTCCAGAGATTTATGAATGTCAGATAAAAAGACTTATGAGTAGAATGTCGGAATTAAGCAAGTTGTATCTTGACAAATCAGGATATCTCCAAAACAAAGGCTGTGGATCCGCGACACTTATTTCTGACCTGCAAAACATAATTTCTCTTTCCGACTCTGCATCAAATCAAGGTTCAATAGCAACAAAAACACCCTCTTTCTCTGACAAAGCAAAACAACTGGAGGAAAAAAATGAAGGTCTCATATGTAAGCTTTTCTAAAAAGGCGCAGTTAAAAATACAGCAAATGGCATTCATGCTCGTAGCAGTATTTATCTTTTTTTCACTTGCAGGAATTTTCTATCTCAACTTCTCATCAGGAGATCTAGAAAATAGAATAGCCCAGCTAAGAGAAGAAGAAGCCATAGAAATCGTATCAAGTATAAGTAAAACCCCTGAATTCTCATTCTTCTCAACAGGAGAATGCAGTTCATGCATAGACTTAGACAAAGTACTCCTGCTAAAAGAAAGGCAGGAATATAAAGACTTTTGGAACATAGACTTCTTAATGGTTGAAAAAGTGTGGCCAAATGCAACAAATAAAGAATGTACTCGTGCTAACTACCCAGAATGTAATAAAATAACGCTCATAAGCGCAAATGATAAAAACATACGCACAAGAACATCATATGTAACTATCGCAAGATGGGATCCTTCTCTGGGAAGCAGAGGCTCATATAGATATGAAATTGGAAAGGTCCATATCTCCGCAAAAAACATAGAAAATGATTAAGAATAAAAAAGCTCAAGAAGAAATGGTCGGTCTAGCTATAATAATGATATTAGTAGCTGTCGTATTCCTTCTTTTCCTCATGCTCAGCCGAAATCTAGAAACCCAACAAAAAAACCCTGAAATGGCAAAATTCCTTGAAGTAACTCTGGAGCTTACCTCCTCATGCTCAATAAACGGATACGAATATCTTAAAATTTCAGACCTCATAGAACATTGCAATAGAGGGACTCCTTGCATAGGTGGTAAATCCTCGTGTTTAATATTGAAAGAACACTATACGGATATATTAAACTCCACATTAAACAGGGATCAATACACGAGTATCCTTTTTAGAATAGACATAGACCCCAAGACAGAGTCTTCAACACCTCTTGCCAAAGTAGACTTTAGAGAATGCCAAAACGCCCTTACAGGAGACGAAAAACTAATCCCTCTCTCAACAGGAGAAAAGGCAATCCTTACCCTAAAACTCTGCTAATCAAAACTTCAAATGAATATACATAGAATCAACAACAAGCATAGGTTTTAGTCTTTCCCTCTTTCCTGATTTTTCCGCGATAAGCTCAATAAAACCAAACTTCTCAAGTAATTTTACGTCATCATTTACAGACTTAAAATCTCTCCCAAGAGCCTTAGCAAGCATATAAATAGAGTTAGGCTTAGAAAACTTAACAATATGTAAAAGTCTAGCCTTTTCATTTGTAAGTAACTTTCGCAATGTGTGTAAACCTCCAAAATCAAACTCCTTCTCGCCTGAAAAACGCCTAAAAAAAGTTGTAAAACTACCTTTATCCTCGGTAATTGTTATCTCTCTTGTCTTTGATCGCTCTGCCATTTCATATATATGTTATTTTAATTATCATATATCTATAACATACTTAGTATTTATATGTTTCTATTAAATATATATTACAAAAAAGACCATATATATGAAAAAGGACACTTTTTAACTATACCTTAAAATGTGTCGCATGACTTAGTAACACCGTAAGATTTATAAACAAAACCCTCAACAAGCCCATGTCTGAGAGCAAATAACACTGAAACACAGAAAGCTTTTTAAAGCGTTTTCAATACATCCATATTAACCTTATTAGGCTTTATTGGCGGGCTTAAGTGCCTCCTCAATGAGGGTGTCCTGCGGGACTGCCAATGCGATAAGCTGAAAGGAGGATTAAAAAAATGTTTAAATTTAAAAAAGTTGCAAGCGTATTAACCAGCGCAGTGATGTTGACATCCACAGTAGCTTTAGCTGCTGCTGCCAACTATCCTATGCCATTCAATCAAGGTGAAACCGCGATTGTCTATGGTGCTGCTGGTGCAAATACAGACCTTGTAGCTGTCGCAGATATAACTGCTAAGTTGTCCAGTTCATCAATAACAACAGGAAGCTCAAGTTCAACAACAACTGTTGAAGGAGAAGCATTTCCGCTTTTCACAAGCTCTTCTGAATTGTTTATGAACTCAACGCTAAATTCAGTCAGAGATACCTTAACGGTTTCTGAATTACCAACAATCCTAGCCGATGAAACTTTCGAAGGATCTTCCTCTGTAGGGTATACGCAAAGAATCGTTTTGGGAAGGAATCCGCAAATAACTTTTGCTAAGATGCCTACCAGTGATGATGACCCTAAAGCGGGAATTTCGTTTAGTACATCGCCTTCGACAAACCCTCTATACAACGCCAGCATAACTTTTGATTCGAATGTAAACTTTACACATGCCGATTCAATTGGAGAAGATGTTACGTTGTTTGGACAGAAATTTACTGTTGGAGGAGCAACGACAAATAGCAAGCTTGTACTGTTAAAGTCATCTCAAAGCGTAGATTTATCTTCTGATAGCAACCCTAGCGCAACGTTAACTGTTGAAGGCCAGGAGTATACTGTTGAGCTTACAGCTGCAACAGATAGTTCGGCTACTGTTAAAGTAACTGACAGCTCGGGAAAAAGCGATACTAAAGAGATAAATGAAGCTTCGTCCAAAAAAATTCTTGGATTAGAAGTTGCTGTTGATCTAGCCGACGAAAACAACAACAGAAACACTGCTACTGTTTCCGTTGGTTCGAACAGAATAACTTTGCAAGATGGAAGTGCCCTTAAGTTAGGATCTGATGAAGATACAATAGATGGGACTCATGTTGAATTTTATCTTGCTAATACAACAGGAACAACATATCCTGGAGGAATTGGAAAGATAGACATCCAGATAGCCGCACCAGATAGTGATGCTGATGCGATATTTCCTGGACAGGCTTTTGTTGACCCAATGTTTGGTTCGTTCAAAATAGACTTTGCAGAACTGAGCATCCCTATAGATTCTACAGACAGGGAAACGATTGAGGTTAAAAATTCTGGAAATGACAAGATGAATATTAACTTTCAATCTTATGCTGCAAGTGAAGCTAAGTCAATAACTTTCGTATATAACAGAACAACTGCGGAAGGAACTACAGAAGGAGCCGGTCTTGGAGGTATGATTCTAGCTGATTCCGACGGTGATCCGATAAGAGTTGCCGAAGGAAGTGTTGTGAATAAATCTCAATTTGTAGTTATTCCAAACAAAGATGAAGGTGGACTTTATGAAGTTACTTCCATTTATAACGCTACAGATACAGCCACTGATGACTATATAAGATTGAGAAATGTCTTAACCAGTGAGGAAAAAGAATATAAAGCGAATACTGAAGGAAGTATAACTGCCACAGTCGAAGGTAAAACATTTACCGTACAATATAACGGTGCGTCAACCAGCGCCCAAGAAATAAGACAAGCCAGATTCAATTCTCCTGAGAGTGGTGCAAATGACATGATATTGTTCCCAACTATAAAAACAAAGAAAGGAGCAAAAGTGGCATTCTATCAACCTACTCGTATAAATCTTGAGAACTTCAATGGAGTGTCTTCTGGCGGCTACGCTGGAAATGTCAGTAGTTTACTGCTTCCAAATGGAGATGGATACACTGACATAGATGTAACTCGTGATGGTGCTAGTAATGGAGCAGTTTGGAACTTTACTTTTGGTAGTACTGTGAGAAGTCTAAACACTAGCCTTGCCGCTGGTGCTGCATCAGGGTTGTTGACTGTAGGTAAATTGACTTACAACATAACTAACCTTGCTGCTGCGACTCCTAACTCTACTGTTTTGTATTTACAAAACCCTGAAGGAGGAAATATAGTGAGACCTGCTTTAGTTGTCTTTGAAGAAAAGGACGACAATAACAATTACGAAGCAGCGATCATTACTCTTGATGCAGGATATGATGGAGCCAATAATGATATAGGTGTTTCAGATATTATTAGAACATACGGTACTGATAGCGCATCTCTTGGAGATGCTATCCAGCTAGAGTCTGATTCTGATAAGTATCAAGATATGGACTTTTGGGGAACAGTATTCACAGAAGATAGAAGTGATACTGATCAAATAAGTGCTTTAATAAGCTATCCAGATAACCAAGTTGAAGCCGAAGTTTATGTTGCAGAAATAGATGCTGCTATAACCGGAGGATCAGGTGGCTCAACAGGAGGCAACGCTAATGTTGTCCCAGTTGCAGA
>CAZEOE010000027.1:0-1946 GCA_964513665.1 Candidatus Woesearchaeota archaeon
TAGTTTCTATCTCGACCCAGACTAAGTAATGATCTGACATATCGCTTGTTATGCTTTTTTCTAATCCATATGAGGAAAAATCCTTGAAGGAATCGTCATTTAGTATTATTCTATCATATGCACAGTCTGAATTTCCAGAGGTAGTATCTTCACTGTCTTTTATTATCCAATGCCAGTCGTCAAAGTGAGTTTCTTCCTCATTATTGTAATATGAACAGTCGGCATTTAAGTCTCCAAGAATGATTATGTTTCCTTCATTTTTAATTTCATTTTCAAGATGGTATATCTCGTTTTTTGCATCGTCAGGTTTTATGTGGATGTTGTAAATTGTAAATATTTCGTTGTTTATATTAAACTCTGCCTTTATAGGGGGTCTTTCCCATCTGTTCTCTTTGTCAGGATTTAGGTCTTTAAAATTATGAAGTAGAACAGATTTTCTGAATATTATTCCAACTTGTTCTTTTGAGCTTGATCTTCCTGCCCTGCTTGAGTTTACACAGTTGAATTCTGCGAGGGCTCCACATAGTTTTTTGAAGGAATCCCCTGATGCGTCTCTTATTTCCTGTATGAATATGATATCGTAGTCGTCTATTATGTTTATATAAGAATTCATTAATTCTGTGTCTGATGCCTTTTTTTCTCCGAAAATCTGGAGATTCCAATTTGCTATTTTTATGGTGTCTTTTTCAGCGTTAAATATAGAGAATGAGGTTATTTCATCTCTAAGGTAATATGCCGAGGATAGTAGTATGAGTAGGAGGAAGGTTTTTATTATGAATGATTTTGTTCTCTTTTTCATTATTTCTTTAGTTTGAGCAAATGTATAAATGTTTTTGTTTTTTTGAACCGCAAGGTATAATAAAATAAGGTGCTACTTTATTGTATGGAAAAATACAAGGTTTTCTCTCAACCCTGGAAAATATACAATCATATGCTTGCTGATATACTTAAGGCTAAAAAAAGCATTTATTTGGAAACGTATATTTATGACGACGATGCTGTAGGGAAGACTTTTAGGAGGGCACTTATAAAAAAGGCTAAAGAGGGCGTTAGGGTAAGACTTTTGCTTGATGCCTGGGGCTCAACTGCAAGAAAGGATTTTTTTGAGGGGCTTGCGAAACACGGTGGCAAAATCAGATATTTTAGGGAGATAAGATATGTTCTTAGGGCATTTACGAGGAATCACGAAAGAAATCATAGGAAACTTCTTATAATAGATGGGAAGGTAGCATATTTGGGCTCTGCAAATATAACTCAGAATTGCCTTGATTGGAGAGAGATAGTAATAAGGATTTATGGGAGGAGTGCAAGGCAATTTCTGTCTTCTTTTATATCAAGCTGGAATCTTGCTGGGTTTGTCACGAGAAGGAAAATAAAGTATCTTATGAGGAAGGGTTTCGAGATAATTGAAGACTCTCCTGATGATAGGGCGAGAAATGCGGAGAAGAAATATCTTGATCTTATACGAAAGGCTAGGAAAAACATATACATAGAAACTCCTTATTTTATGCCTTCAAAGAAAATAAGAAAGGCATTTGAGAGAGCAGTTAAGCGGGGAGTGAAGGTGGACTTAATTCTCCCACATATTTCCGATGTAAAGTTGAGCGACATAGCTAGGAATATTTATTTGGGCGATTTGTATAAGAAAGGAGTCAATGTTTATTATTATAAGAAAAGCGTCTTACATTCAAAGCTAATCATAGTAGATGATTCTTTCTTTATTTTTGGCTCTTCTAATTTAGATTATAGGAGTTTTCTTCATCAGTATGAGATAAATCTTTTCGGCGGTGATAAAGAGCTTATTACGAAATTAAAGAGATATTTTTTCGAGACTTTTAGGTATAGCGTGCCTTTTTCATATGCAGAATGGAAAAATAGATCTTCTTTTCATAAACTTTTTGAGATATTTATTTATTATATACGAAGATACTTGTGATTTATTAAGG
>CAZEOE010000027.1:2046-3691 GCA_964513665.1 Candidatus Woesearchaeota archaeon
TTCTTATCTTTCTTTTTTAAATATATGTTTTGTAATTATATACTAGCTACTAAATGAGTTTATGATTTATAAATGGAAATATTTAAATATAACTATAATTATAGATAAATATGGAAACGACTATTGCTATTAGGGAAAGCACTGCACAGATACTTACAATTATGAAGAAAAGAATGAAAGCGAAAAATATGGATGAAGTTATTGTCGAGATAGTTAGGAAAGCCGAAAATTTACCAAAGTCTCGATTTGGTTCTAATCCTAATTTAAAGTCTTTTAGTAAAGAAGAGAGGGCAAACTTCCATGAGTTATGAGTATATCATAGACTCTTATGCCTGGGTTGAATATTTCAAAGGAACTGAACAAGGAAAAAAAGCTCGCGAGTTTATTGAAGAAAAAAATAGCGCTACTTCTGTTGTCACGATTGCTGAACTCTCTGAGAAGTATGAGCGCGAAAACAAAAATTTTGACGAAGATTTTAACTTTATTGCTTCCCAGACAAAAATAATCTCGCTTAATATGGAATTGGCCCTTCTTGCTGGAAAGATAAACTATGAAAATAAAAAGAAAATAAAAAATTGGGGCATGGCTGACTCAATTGTATTATCAACTGCGAATCTAAACAAGGCCAAAGTCGTCACAGGAGACGAACATTTTAGAAATTTAGATTCCGTTATGATTGTTTGAACTAGGGGATAAAATATCTGATATATTTATAAAATGGTATTCTTTTTGAAGACTTTATTAAGGACTAGGAAAACAAAGCACAATAATTCTTAAAAACATTAAAGTAAACCAATTATATGGTTGATGAAATATCAATTGAAGGAGAAAGATATCTCGGAAGGTTTTCCATTAAGCAAAGAACATCAGAACATGATGTTTACGTTGATGGAGAGTATGCTGCTCGATGGGAAAAGACAAAAAGTTCTTGGTGGGAAGGAAAAGGAATGGTTCAAGATATCTTAACTGGAAGTAAAGAAAGATTTCAATTTTCCCCAAAGGGTAATTCTCAAAGAGATATCATTCCTTATCTAAATGAACAAGAAAGAATAGACAAAACAAAAATAGACTTAGCTCTTCAATCGTTATATGAACAATCAAGAAATTCTGATGAAGTATATCCTAGTGTGAATCTAGAATTAGTTGTAGCTTCAGCCCATTAGTTCATAAGATAATCACAATTCTAATAAAACCTTCCTTTTTTAATTTTCCCTTGCTAAAATCTTCATGAGTTATTAAAATTTCTACATTTTTTTCCTGTGATTCAGCAGTCATTTGCAAAACAATAATCTCATCTCCTTTAGGGGTCTTGATAACTAAAACTGGCCGTCTTTTATAACTTTTAAAATCAGAATAAGGATATTCAATTACAAGTATATCTCCTTTTACAAATCCTTCCATGCTTCATCCTCTTTCTCATTAAACCATGTTTTTGCCATAGATTTATGAGAGATGAACACATTCTCAGGAATAGATTTTTTTAATATTATTTCATCATCTCTTCTGATAACAATTAACTTATCTCCTTCATTAATATCCTTTCTCATATCAAGAGGGATAACAACTTGTCCTCTCGAACTCATTTTTGTTACATCAATCTGCATAAATAAGACCAATCTTATTTCTATATAAACTTTCTATCTAA
>CAZEOE010000027.1:3791-8457 GCA_964513665.1 Candidatus Woesearchaeota archaeon
TCTGCGCTAGATTTATAATCTAATTTAAAATATATTTTTATGGCTGAGAATATTTTCATTATAGAGCATCTTGAACCTGAAGTTGGCGAGTGGTGCTTGATTGAATACGAGGAAATTTCTAAGATTGTTGGGAGGGAGAATTTATGGTTTACAAATGTTATTTCTGATGAGGACAAACTAGAAAAGCTGGGAAGAGTCTTTAGGGAGTCTGTTAGAGAAATGGGACTTAATGACTTGTGCGTACTTGATCCTGAATCAGAGGTTATGCTTGAGAGTGGCGACTCAAGAAAATTTAAGTATTTTGTTTTTGGAGGCATTTTAGGAGATTATCCTCCAAGGAAGAGGACAAAGGCTGAACTGACAAGGCATTTGCACAATGTGGAAATGAGAAATATAGGCGAAGAGCAATTAAGCACGGATAATGCAGTTTTTGTCGTTAATGAAATTTTAAAGGGAAGAAGTTTTAAAGATATTGAATTTATTAAGGATATTGAGATAAGGATTAATAAAATTGAATCGACAATTTTGCCTTTTTCATATCCTGTTGTTGGGGGAAAGCCAAGAATTTCTGCGAAACTAATTAAATATCTGAAGGATAAGGGATAGAATTTTATTCTGATTTTTTGTCCTTCTGTTTTTCCTTTTTAGTAACTTTCTCACTTGGAGGGTTTTTCACGAGTCCGATTAGATTCCTGAAACTTGATTTAAATTCTTCTTTTACTTCTTCCATGGAAACACTGTCTTTTTTGTCTCCCTTTTCTATTTCTGAGATTACTATAATATACCCAATTATTATTACCGCTAGATAAACTATTAAGTATACTTGTTTTTCTATACCATTGAGAAAAGCAAATACGTCGCCTGCTATATAATCATCCATGAATCTCATTATTTTTAATACGAATTTTGTAAGCAATATCGCTCCAGGCGCGTAGAACATTGGGGAAGCCATGCTGAACGGAAATTTTATTCTTATAAAAACTCCTCCGAGAATGAAGTACACGTTTAAGCCTATTATTATGAGGACGCTTGAAAAAAGCAATTCATATAGGTCGTCAAAGAATTTAAAGTTGAATTTTGAAGAGATGTAGCTTGTAATCATAAGGAATATAAAGAAAATAAGTAAAGACCATATTCTTGACATGACTGCTTTTAGAATAGAACTCTTTTTTTCCATTATATACTTTGAATATTTTTGTATTTAAATCTTGTTTTTGTGCACAAGATGGACGCAGGATAAGTTTATATATTGTCTGTCCGATTCGAGTCATGCAGATGAAAGAAAGTAATTTTATAATAGAGGTAAGTGGGTTGAATAAATCATTTGGAAAGGTTAAGGCTGTTGAGGACGTTTCTTTTAGCGTTAAAAAGAGTGAGATGTTTGCCTTTCTTGGGCCTAACGGTGCTGGGAAAACAACTACAATAAGAATGCTCACTACTTTGCTTAAGCCTACTTCTGGAAATATTGTGATAAATGGATATGATCCTTTGAAGGAAATGCAAAAAGTTAGAGAATCTTTTGGAATAGTTTTTCAGGATTTTAGCCTTGATAATGAGTTGAGCGCTATGGAAAATTTGAAGTTTCATTCTGCTTTATACAAAGTTCCTAAAAATGTTTCTGTGGAAAGGATAGAGTTTTTGCTTAAAATGGTTGAACTGTGGGACAGGAAAGATGACTTCATAAAGACGTATTCGGGTGGGATGAAAAGGAGACTTGAGATTGCGAGAGGATTGATACACCATCCAAAGATTCTTTTTCTTGATGAACCTACACTTGGACTTGACCCTCAAACTAGGAACAAGATGTGGGATTATATAAGGAGGCTTAATAAGCAGGAAGGTATGACTGTATTTTTCACAACACATTATATGCATGAGGCTGAGAAATATGCAAGTAGGATAGCTATAATAGATCATGGGAAAATAGTGGCTATGGGTACAAATTCAGAATTGAAGAAGAAAACAAAGAGCAAAACTCTGGAAGACTCTTTCCTTAAACTTACAGGTCATGAAATTAGAGAGGAGAGCGGAAGCGCGATTGATAAGATAAGGGCTGTTGCTAAATCCTGGGGGCAGAGATGAGCGCAGTTTATGTTTTGTGGTTGAGGCAGTTGATAAGATACTGGAGGACAAGATCAAGAATAATTGGTTCTTTGGCTCAGCCTGTTTTGTTTTTAGTCGCTCTTGGTTTTGGAATCGGGCCTATTTATTCTCAAGCAGGAGCGGGAGATTATATTCAATTTTTAGCTCCGGGAATTATTGCAATGACTGTTCTTTTTACATCTATGTTTTCAGGAATGGAAGTTATCTGGGACAGGCAGATAGGATTTTTGAAAGAGACACTTGTTTCTCCATCTTCCAGATTTAGCGTCTTTCTTGGAAGGACTTTGGGAGGAGCTAGTGTGGCTATGATTCAGGGAATAATATTATTTTTCATTACGTTATTGATAGGTTTCAGACCTGAAAGTTATTTGTATTTTCCATTGTTTCTTCTCTTTATGTTCCTGATAGCTTTTCTTTTCACAGCTTTTGGAACTGCTTTGGCAAGCAAAGTTGAGGATATGCAGGCGTTTCCATTGATAATGAACTTCATTATAATGCCTGTCTTCTTCTTGTCAGGAGCTATTTTTCCTTTAGGTTCTGCTCCAAGTGTTATGAAGAGCATATCTTTCTTTAATCCTATGACTTATGGAGTCGATGGGCTTAGATTAAGTTTTTCAGGCGTTCTGAGTTCATGGTTATTGGTTGATTTCCTTGTTCTTTTTGGAGTAACTGTTTTGGTTGTGATTATTGGAAGCCGTATGTTCTCAAGAGTTGAAGTTTGAAATTAGTGAACCTCCACAAGGCAAGATAGTCTGTTCTCCTTTATTGCCTTGATTAATTATGTGCTCTCTGATTATGTCAGCATTCACACCCTTCAATAACCTATAAATATTCAGTTGATTCAAAATCTCTCCCTATAATCTCATCCATAGACATTTGAGCAACTCAAGAGTTTAATACTTGTGGAAGCTCTCATCCTAAGGCAAGACCTTAAGGTATAACGAATCAATTAACAATTAGGATTTTTTATTCTAACAAAAGAAGAAGGGCCATTATAGACATTCCAAGTATGAAAGCTATAAGCTGGACGATTGACTTTGATAACTTTGTTTCTTTATGTAATTCTGGAATGAGGTCTGAGCCTGCGATGTAAATGAATCCGCCTATCGCAATAGGAACGAAAAATAACTCTATTTTGCCTATATATGATGTCATTCCAAACGCAATTAATGTTCCGAAGACGGCAAATAGGGCTGTTGCAAGGTTTAATAGGAGCGCCTTTGATTTTGTGAATCCTCCATGTATAAGAACTCCGAAATCGCCTATTTCCTGCGGAATTTCATGGAGAAGCACGGCAACAGAGGTTGCAATTCCTGCCGGAATGGAAATTATATATGCCGAGGCTATTATAATTCCGTCTAGGAAATTATGAAGAGCATCTCCAACAAGATTTGTATATGCAAATGGGTGTTTATGCTCTTTTGTTATAGGCATGTGGCAGTGTTGCCAATGAACAAATTTTTCTATTATAAAGAAAATTACTATTCCTAGAAGTATGAATGAAGAACTAAAAGCATCGAATCCTTCTTCTGCTAGTTCAGGAATAAGGTGAAAGAATGCATCCCCAAGGAGAGCTCCTGCGGAAAACGCGAGCATGTATATAAGAAATGACTTTAATTTCTCGGTTTTTATTCCGAAAGTAATTATTCCTATTAAGGAGACTAGACTTATTAGAACTACGCTTCCTAAAGCATAGAAAAATGTCTCTGGCATGGGATTATTATTTTCGAGAGTTTAAAAACCTAGAGCTTTTTCTGTTCAGCGTTTTTAGACTTGTCTTTTAGACGTTTAGCTTGATAGAGAGTGAGAACGTCTTTTAGACCCTTGTCCTGTGTTTTTTCGGCAGCCTTTCCAACCCAAATTGTCGCTATGACTGCGACGATTGTTATGATTATTGCATACATCAACATCGCAGGAATACTTGAGGCTTCTCCGAATATTTCTTTGAATATTTTTTGAATTGCGTCGTTCCACGCCAACGCTGCAACAAGACCAAAGGCAGCGGTAATTAACGAGGCTAATTTTTCAATCACTTCTTTCTTCATATTTTTTTTAGAAGTGTAAAATATTTAAATATATCTTTTCTTTTTTGTGCATGAAAAAAGGGAAGCTTTATTTTTTAGGAGTCGTTTCCTTTGTATTAGGCGCGCTTATGCTTCTTAATTCTTTTAGTGGCTTTACAGGTTTCTATATAGTTGGAGAATTAAATGTAAGGCAGAGCTCAATTTTGACTTTCGCTTTTTTTGTTTCTTCTGTTATTTTTTTCATCGTAGCAAGAGAGCATAGCGGACTTGAGGAATACTCTAAAGCCGGTGTGAGAATAACTCCTACAAGAAGTTTTATGAAGGATGTTGGGAGACATCCTTTATCAGAGATAAATAATGCTATAAGTAAAATTGGCACAGGCGCTGGAAAAGAGGAACATTTAAGGGGAGGAGGATACTCGATAAGGACTTCAAAAGGCGGAAGAATAATATATGATCGTGATTCCGATAGATCAGTCACTCTTACTGCATATACTCCTGATCATAATTATAAGAGGGCTATGAGAGGTAGAAACTAG
>CAZEOE010000027.1:8557-10723 GCA_964513665.1 Candidatus Woesearchaeota archaeon
ACATGATTAAAAAAATTCAGAGAATTATAATATGCGCTTCGTTTATGGCTGTTTTTCTTATTTTATTCAAATACTATCCTATGGACTTATTTGGCGAGGATATTTTATTTGATGCGTCTATGCATGTAACCGTGACCATTTTTTTTCTCTTTTCAATATGGATGTTTGTTCCGAGAAAAATTTATGGAAAATATTTTTTAAGTTTTGCTACGTTTATAGTTTTGTTGATGTCGATTCAGAGAATTATGGTTGGGAAACATGATTATATTGGAGTTTCACTTGGGGTTATTTTATCTTGCTTTTCTATATGGTTATCTGGAATTATAAATAAATATTTAAAGTAAAAGATTAAGGTTTTTTCATGGAGGGGAGTCGCGAGTGTGAAAATCTAAGAGAATTAATGGAGAGCCATCGTTCTGAATTTGTAGATGATTACCGCGCATTAGATTGTTATAATACTCTTATAGGACTTAAGAGTGATGTTGGTGAGTCTTTTTGTAAAAAAGCTTATGAAAGGGCGTTTAAGGTTAAGGAAGGGAAACAGTATTTGACATCTTCTTAAATCTTATTGGACGTTAGATTTTTAAACGCAGACTTTTTAAGTTGGCTTCGCGATTTTGAAAATGGCAACACATCATCCTTGGCACGATATTGAAGTTGGGGAAAATTCTCCTGAAGTTATAAATGCAGTTATTGAAATACCTAAGGATTCAAAATTGAAATACGAGCTTGATAAGAAAAGCGGTTTGTTGAAGCTTGATAGGTTTTTGTATTCTGCTGTGCATTATCCAGGGGATTATGGATTTGTGCCTCAGACCCTTTGGGAGGATGGAGACCCTTTAGATGTTATTGTCCTTACAAACAGAGGAGTCTATCCAATGACTCTTGCTTCTGTCAGAGTTATCGGGGTACTTAGGATGGTTGACGGGGGAGAGAAAGATGATAAGATAATTGGAGTTTATGATTGTGACCCAAGATATAGGGAAATTGAGGGAATAAAAGATGTTCCATCACATATTATTGTTGAATTGAAACATTTTTTTGAAACTTATAAACAACTTCAGGGAAAGCAGTGTAAAATTCTTGAGATACTTGATAAGAAGGATGCATGGAGAGATGTTGAGCTTGGGAAAAAATTATATAATCTGAAATATAGGGTGGGTTCTATCGCTCCAGAAATTAAAGTAATGAATTAGTTTTTATAGTTTGATTTTTTGTTATTTTATGGTCGGTATGCAAAATCTTTCCGGTTTTTATAATAAAAAAGTTGTTAGAAGATATGGTTTTTACATGAGTCTTATTAATTATAGGCGAACTGTTGAACATGTGGTTAGCAGAGTCAGTTACTTGTCTTCAAAGCCTGTCGTGCTTGACATAGGTTGCGGAACGGGTATCGCTACTAAAGGCATTATCATGAAATTTCCGTATGCGGATGTTTTTGGAATGGATTTTTCTCAGGAGATGCTTAAAAAATATAATGATAATTTTGGGAAAGTCAGAACCATTTATGCCGATTTTAATAAAAGTGACTCTTACGACTTTGTTAAAGATGGTTCTGTGGATATAGTTGTATCTGCCGGAGCTGTTTCCGAGTATGGCGATGTCAAAGTTATTACACCTATAATATTTAAAAAACTGAAGAAAGGAGGCGTTTTTTTGAATGTGGGAATAAAAGATAAGCGTTTTATTTCTGGCATGACTGGTCGTTTGTGGAATTATGAGGCATTCGGCAGAGAGAAACTTTCTAAATTATGTCTTGATTCAGGCTTTTCAAATGTCAGGGATATAAAAATTCCGTTTAGGTTTTTTCCAAATAACTTTCTTAAATTTGCACTGATCGCTGAGAAATAGAAAATGCAAGGGTTTAATAAGGGCATATTTTTATGATTTGCAGGAGGGCCACATATGAACGACTTTAGAAGAAACGATAGCAGAGGCGGCGGCGGATTTAGAGGCGGCGGCTTTAGGCGAAACTTCGGGCCAAGGGAAATGCACAAGGCTGTATGCTCAAACTGCAAGAAAGATTGTGAAGTTCCATTTAAGCCAACAGAAGGCAAGCCAGTCTATTGCAAAGAATGTTACGCAGCTAAGAAAGCAGAGTAGATTATTCTGTTTTAGTTGCAAATACACTTATTATTTTTGTTTTTTAATTTCTTGTTTTTTATC
>CAZEOE010000028.1:0-10574 GCA_964513665.1 Candidatus Woesearchaeota archaeon
CTCACTCGGCTCTCCATATGAATATCTTTATTTTCTTTGGTGCAAAATTACTTTGTGAATAGTATGTGCTTATGACTCTGTCTTCAGTGTACACCTCTCCCGTTATCTCTGTAGGGAACGGCTCCAAAGGACACAAATCATCAAGATCACATATTTCAACACCATAATCAAGAGAAGGATTGTTTATTCTTTTTTTGAGAAAATTTTCAACTTCAAAGATAGCATTTCCCTCATCTGTCAATATCTTTGCCCTCAAAGAATAATTCTGCGCTATCTCTTCAAGCAGAGGAGGAATTATTTCAGTCAAATCTTTTCTCTCCTCGATTTTCCTGTCAGATATTGTATAAATTAAAACTCCTATGACAATCATTACAGCTATCACTGCCTCAACGATCCTTATTACTCCATTTTTCACCATGCTCTCACAACAAACTCCCCAAATGCATTATCTCCCTCGCTAGTCAGCACCTCTCTTCTCTTGGTCTCAGCAAATATCTGGAATCCCTCAGGAGTCTTGCTCTCCACCTCTATTTTTTCATCAACATAATAAAGTCCAAAATCAAAATCTACTTTAGGAGGTATGTTTAACTCCTCTTTAAATTTCTCATAATCGTTATTATATTTTTCTACCAATTCATTAACATATTTCTCCGATAAAACATATCTAACATTCGAGGAAGTTATCTGATACTGAATATCTTCCCCTCCACTCGCAGTCCCTCCATCATAAGTCTCTATTCCATCACTAAATTTGACTTGTAAAAATCCAACACCCTCCCAAGAACCGCCTTGGGGAGGAGTGACCTCTACGTTTACACCAACTCTCTCCGCGTTAAATTTATTCCCCTCAAGATCCTGTACAAGAACTCCAAGAGTCTCATCGACATTTGTAAAGTTCATAGATATCTTTCCAAGTTTATCTAAGATATTATCCGGAAAAATCCTCACGCTAAAAACCTGAAGAGTTATAGTGGCGTTCTCTTCAAGTTCCTCAAATAGATAATCTAATGAGCTTCCAACAAGTCTCGTGCTGTCTCCCGGATTGAAAAAATAAAGAGCAAATCCTACTGCGCTGACAAAAAGTATAAAAGACAAAACAAATTCTATATGTCCTATCCCTCTCTTCGCCATCATATTACCTGCCTTGATAGATTTAAATAAGTTATTGATTCCTCAATAAATGCACGATTCTTTAATTAGCAAGATTAAGGAAAAGAAAGAGCTCTCAGGCATATCTTCCAAAGTCATAGAGTCACTATTAGAAGACTATGTGAGAAAACACAAAATAAATATCTCGGGCCTCTCAAAAAAAGAAGAGAAGTTCATAATAAAAGAAATAAGGGACATCTTAAGAAAATATGCAGGCAGATTCTATAAGTCTCAAAAACATTCAGAAGAATATCTTGAAGGACACCTTTCAACATCTGAAAGAAAAGAATTTTATCCGATATTAAAAAAAATAATCTCTAAGGTAAATCCCTCCTCAATTTTAGACCTAGCGTGCGGGTTAAATCCTCTCGCCATTGCCTCAAAAAACATTTTCTACTACGCCTCTGATATAGACGAAGCTAATCTGGAAAAAATTAGAAAATACTTCTCAGAGAATTCAATATCAGGAGAAGTATTTTTCTGCGATTTAAGGAACCCTCCTGATTCTTTTCCACAAGCAGATCTCTGTTTAATCTTCAAGGCATTAGACATAATAGATGACAAAAAACACAAGATATCTGAAAATATAATAAGAAGATTAAATTCAAAAATAACAATAGTCAGTTTCGCAACAAAAAAACTATCTGGGAAGAAAATGGCTTTTCCACAAAGATTTTGGTTTGAAAAGATGCTCTCAAGACTAAATCTAAAATTCAGAAAAATAAATTCACCAAATGAAGTTTTCTACATTATTTCAAAAGATGAAATTAAGGAGGAGTTATTGGAATAAACGCTCTAGCTCCAGTAGATATTAAATAAGCCGCAATCATCATAACGAAAGAATGCTTTATTCCTTTCTTCAATGTCCCTTCAGTCATTTTCCCAATTACTAATCCCGCAAATAATCCCTGAGCAAGCAAAAGATAAAGAAAAGGTTTAGTGAATCTATCCACATCAAATTCATTAGTTCCAATTTCAGGACCAGAGCCTATTTTGCTAACGTCACTTGTAAATCCTGTAAAACTTCCTATCCCTGCGGTAAGAGGCAGTATCTTGAATTCCATTACAAGTATTATCCCTATAAATATAAAGAAAATTATATATCCCTGAACCACAAGCGTATACGTAGCAGACTTCCTCTCTTTTTTCAATTTTTCAACCTCAGAAATAGACTTCGCAGTTGAATCAAGTATATAGTCTATCTCTCCTCCCGCCTTCTCAGCCTCCTTTATCAAGGCAACAGCTCTCTTTATTACAGTGTTGTCTACATCATCAGCAAAGACCTCAAGAGCCCTGTTAAGAGATATGCCTAATTCTATCTGATTGGCTAACTTGTAAATATAAGGGTTCAGTTCACCATAATTTTTTCTCTTCATATTTATAATGGCTTTACTAACAGGAGTTCCTGTCGCGACATTCTCTGCTAAATTCCTGGAAAACTCCAAAAACATATCATTGACTTTTTGCTCACGTTGGTTCTCAAGCCCAAGACCAATTATAAACGGTAGCGCTAAAACAAAGACTGCAATGCCCATAAGGAAAGAAAAAATCTGCATCTCGTCAAGGAAGAAAATCAAATCTCCGATTATTACCAACATCCCCGACACTATTCCAAACCAATGCATTTTTTTAAGTTTCATTTTAGTACGAAGGCTGCTTTACTTGCAGGAATATAAGGAATAATACATTTAAGAATGAGATGGACATCACAGCAAGAAGAGTCAACTGCGAGGGTGTAAACCCTTGGCTTGCCCCAGATATAGAAATCAATATGAGTAAAAGGAGAAATATCATCGGCGCGGCAATTACAACGCTTATGTAAATATCTAAAAATGTCTCAACAAGTTTTGTATATTTTTCCCTCTCGAGTCTGTATCCTAAAAGCAGGTTCTCCGACCTTTTTTGTAAGAAATCAGTTATAGACGCACCAGAAGTTATTGTAGCAGACATTCCAGAAAAGAGCTCGGATAGCTTCTCACTTGGGACTCCCTTGGAAGCATTATTCAACGCAGTAACAAGATCATAACCATAAAGATTAATCTGATTTATTACCTTCCTTATTTCTTTTCTTAAGTATGGGAAATCTCTATTTACTATTATAATCTTAAACAACTCGCTAGGCGCTATCCCTGATCCGGAAATTGCACTCATATGGATAACTGCAAATGGAAGTTCCTGGTCAATTCTTCTTCCGATAGAGTTTTTTTCAGTCGAGGGATAAAAATAAATAGAAATAAAGCTAATCAATGGCAGAGCAATTGGAATCCAGAAGGTCTGCAATAATCTATCTAGATAACTTCCATCATACAATGAAACGAAAGGGAATGCCAATCCAAAGTCAAGAAAGAAAACTATTAGAAAAATAAAAATTCCCGCAATAAAAGATGAAACTATTGTGAGAAGCATCATAGCAACATATACCTCGAGCAACATATCTAAATTAGCTTTTTTAAGAGAAAAATAAAGACTCTTGAAGTATCCCTTTTTTAAGAGTCGATTTGCAGTCTCAAGGAAAAGTTTGTTTCCCAACCTAACATATCCTCTCGAAGGTTTAAACTCTGAATATTCTTCATCTTTATTTCCTTTCTTTCGCCTTCTCAATTTTTTCAAAAGTTGCTCGCTTATAGAAAGCTCTTTGAGAAACTTGCTCTTGTCTTTTGAATTTAGAAATACTTCCAACCTATAATCTACCCTAGAGAGAGTTACGCTTTCAACCTTTAGCTTGGGCAAGTCAGGAAGTGGTAGCCCTGCCCGCATACCCTTTACTATTTCAGGAATTGCATTATTGATTATCTTAATTCCTTCTTTCAAGGCAACTATAGTTTCTTGGAGAATTTTTTTATCACTCTCGTTTGCAAAGCCCATTCTTCTGCTATAAACTGCTATTTCTTTCAGCATCCCTATCTCGCTTTCAATGTTCTTTCCTAACTCATTCATTCAAAACCTCCTCAGCCTTCCTTTGTAGTGTAAGAATTTCCTTCTTCAGTTTCTCCATCTTTTCAAAATCCTTATTTTCTCTTGCTCTTTCCATTTCAGAAGCGACATCTTTCATCGTTGCAAGAAGCTGAGCCAATATAGCTATCTCCTCTTTTTCCATGTCCAAACAAAGAAATTATGTTTTAAATATTCTATCCTATAGTTCAGACAGCGCGCACTCCGAACTTTCTTAAAACTTCTCCGGGAGTTTTATAATACGCATTGATTATTTTTCCAACCTCATCAAAGTCAAATATTTTTTTCTTATAAAGCTCATAAAGTAGCTTAGCTCTAAGAACCATTTCCTTCTGAAGAACATCAATGCTCTCTCCTGTCCTATTAGCTATTTTCTCGAAAACCTTGCTTTGTTTCTTAAAGTAAAATCTATCAGAGTAAGGATCCCATTTAAAAGGAGTGTTCACCATAGCCGAACCATTTTTGTTTACACTAACAATCTCAACTATCTCTCTTATTTTTCTAGTTTCTTGCTTCTTAACAACGGCATGAGTGGCAATTGCAACACAATCAAGTGAATTCACCAGAGTAGGAGATAAATTTATAGGCGGTGTCTGAAGTCTTCTTATAAGGGTATCGACAGAATCAGAGTGTATCGTGCTCAAAGAAGAGTGTCCGGAAGCCATACCCTGAAAAAGAACAAATGCTTCTTTTCCTCTAACTTCTCCAACTATAAGGTAGTCTGGATTCTGCCTGAATGAGCTCTTTAGAATCTGGAAAAGATCAACCTCTCCTACTTTTCCGATGCCTATCGAAGTCCTTGCAACAGAAGGTAGCCAGTTTTCCCTTGGTAAATTTATTTCTCTAGTATCTTCCAAAGAAACCACCCTCGCCTCTGGAGGTATGAAAAACGCTAGAGCATTTAACAGAGTAGTTTTTCCGGATGCCGTGCTCCCTGCGACTATTAAGTTGGCTTTGTTTTCTAAGATTATCCAGAAATATGCAAGCATCTCTGGACTCAAAGTGTTCATAGCAATCAATTGAGTAGGGGTCCAAGGGGTTTTTGTAAATTTTCTAAGAGTAAACGTTGGACCTCTGGAGCTTATGTCCTTAGTATATGTAGCATTAACTCTAGAACCATCAGGCAAAGAACCGTCCAGAATAGGCTGAGCATATGAAATATATCTTCCAGTCCTCTGGGCGAGTTTTTCAACGAAGCTTGCAAGAGCATTTACATCTTTGTAAACTAAATTAGTTCTTAGATTTCTGTAAACTCTGTGGATAATAAAAACAGGAGTGTCTACTCCATTGCACTCTATATCCTCTATAAAATAATCTCTTGTCAGCGGGTCTATTTCATTCAATCCTATGAAGTCTCTAAACAGATAATAAAATATCTTGTCATAAGATTTTTTTGTAATTTTTATATTGAGTTCATCAATTAGAAGTTTGGCAGTCTTATCTATGTAAGTCATCGTAGCTTCTAAAGTATTATCCACAGCAACATTTATGTTTATAAGTTCAAGCATAGAGCTCTCTACCTTTGCAAGAATGCTCTTCTCATAGTCATCCAAGGGAGGTTCTTCAAGATCATAAACAAGTTCATTAAGCTTATCATCCCAATGAATATGTGCAATGGCATAAGGCGCTATAAGCAGATATCTTATATCCACGCTCTTTTTGTCCTTCAGTTTCGGCAGGTTCGGTATCGAAGGATTCAGGTTTATCTGAATATCCATTTTATGAGAAATTAAACATTTTATTTAAACCTTATTGATTCTCCTCTAGAATACTCACAACAATTTTATTTTCAGAAACATCTTTGCCTTTATTTTCTATACTGAATTTATAAGGTATTGAAGCCCTGCCGAACTCCTTTAAATCATCAGAAGAGCCATATTTTAGATCAGCTCTTGCCGAGTAGTTAAGAGCCAAGGTCACACTATTTAATTTTCCAACTTTTTCACTTTTCACCTCTACTCTTCCAAATTTTATAACTGCTCCATATTCCGAGTAAGGTTTCTTCAAGTCATCAAGTTTAAAATAAATAGAGTCTTCGCCTCCGTCAAATATAAGCACTCCTCTCTTTATGCTAAACACAGGGATTATCCTTATATTGCTTGGTCCTCTGTCAAGCACCTCTTCAATCTTAGAGTCGAACCCATTTAACGCTTCAATGCTCTGTTCAACCACTATTCGGTCTCTCTGCTCATTTATCTTTGGAGTGGCTATAGCTAGAACTATCCCAATAAGCGCAAGACCAATAAGCGTGTAAATAACAGTTTCAACCCAAACTTGCCCCGCTCTGCGTTTATTCATATGTCAATTTCCTCTCGCTCTCGCACAAGATTTCTCCAATGTTAAATTCGTCACTTATTTCACAAATCTTCCCATCTCTCAATTTAGATGCAATACTTATCTTCCCCACATCGCTTGTAGAGTTGAAGATATAAGTTTTTATCTCTCCTGATTTAGGCACCTCATAAACATTCTTTGAAATATTTATGTGCGAAACAAATTCTCCAGCCCTATTTATTGTACTGCCTTGATATATATCAAAAACAACTGCTTCACCATTATCTTTTGCAAGGCTAACCCTAAATCCTAATATCTCGCCCTCTTTTTCAGAGTCCATAGGATTGGCCCCTATAGAAAATAAATAAAGTTTATTCGCGCCCTGAATCCCATAACAATTGTATCCAAGATCATCTTTAAACTCAAAATGAGCCTTATAATCAAAACATTCTGTTGAATCAAGTTTATCTTTTACCAATGAAACAATCACTCCCGCTACTATGCCTGCAGCTACAAGTGTAATTAAGACAATAGTTATAGTTGCAACAACACTTGACAGCCCTCTTTTATTCATTTTATTTTATACTGGTTTCCACACCATACTTCGATGTGTCACACACATAAGCCTTCTTTTTGGTAGCGTCCTCTCCAAGCAATATCGGTGTCACGATTATATTATTCCCGCTCGTCAGTCCAACAGGTGTATCAACATTTTTTGTTTGTCCAGCACTAAGACCTAGATTAGCAAAATCATCTATTTCTACAATCTCTCCCGCAATTTTCTTTTCCTTTATCTCAACAGCGTGAATTGGAATAGAACCAATGTTCTCAACAGCAATTTTACTTGTATTAGCTTCAATTCTAAACGCTACGGATTCACATGAAGAACTTATTTCTCTTCCATTCTTTTGTATAGCCTCTCCTATAAAACTTCTAGCCCAGAAAAATATTATCGTGGCCAAAACAAGAGTCAACGCAACAAGTAACATTGTTGCAATTACCGGAGAAAGACCTCTTTTATCACTCATACAAATCAATGCCTAATCCCATTTAAAAACTTTAGTTTTATACGAAGCCAAATTAAGTAGATACAACTTTCTTCTTTGTAAGATATTCAAACGCGGAATAAGCTGCAGTGCATCCCTCAGCAACTCCTGTTATAGCTTGCTTGAAAGGCTTGTCCGCAACGTCTCCAGCAGCAAATACTCCAGATAAATTTGTCTCAGAAGTTCTGTGATCTATTATTATTTCTCCCTTTTCATTTGTTTTCACACCAATTTTCTTTGCAAGATCAGATAGAATCACATGACCTATGGCGACAAAAACTCCCTCAACATTCAATGTCTTAGACCCCTCATATTCCCTGTCTAATAAGACTGCCTTTACATGCTTATCTCCTTTTACTTCAAGCACATTTGCCTTGTTTATTATCTTTATTTTCTTGTTTTCAAGAACGCGCATCATATTCACAGGTTCGGGTCTTATTTGTTCTCCTCGGTATATTATATACACAATCTTAGCCTGCTCTGCAAGTACAAGCGCATCCTTTGCAGCACTGTCAGAACCCCCTACAACCGCGACTGTCTTGTTTTTAAAAAGAGGAGCATCACAAAGAGCGCAGTATGCAACTCCTTTATTTTCATATTCTATAGCTCCAGGCACCTCAAGTTTTCTCCATTTAGTTCCCGTAGCAAATAGTATAGTTTTTCCAATATATTCAGTTTTTTTTGTCTTTATAGCAAATATATCTTTTTTCCTTTCAATGCTTTCAACTCTCTCGTTCTTTATCTTCACAAGATCGTAGCTTTCCGCATGAGCCCTTATTTTTTCTGAAAGCTCGCTTCCTGTAAGGCGAATAAATCCAGGATAGTTTTCCACAACATTTGTAGTAGTTATAACTCCTCCAATTGGAAGTTCTGAGCCATTTGACGCGCCAAGAATAAGCGTCTTCAATCCAAGTCTCGCTCCATACATTCCGGCAGACAAACCTGCTACTCCTGCGCCAATAATAACAAAATCAAACTCCTCAGACATAAATATATTTATCAATCGGCGTTTATAAATTATCTCACGATGAAGACTATAAAAGACACCCTGATAAAAAAATTGAAAGAATTAGGTATAGACTTCAGGGAATTTTCACATCCGGCTACATTCTCTGTAAGCGAGTCAAAAGAAATACGGAAGGACATCCCAGGGGAGATAGTTAAATCTCTTTTTTTGAAAGACGAAACTTCACAGTTCTATCTCATCTGTCTTCCTGGAGAGAAGAGGTTAAACACAAAAAAAATTAAAACCTTTTTTGGAAAGAAAGAGATGTTCTTTTCAAGCCCGGAAGAGCTAATTTCTATTCTCAAGGTAACTCCCGGGAATGTTTCAATATTCTCTATATTAAACTCACAAGGCGTAATACTCGTTCTTGACAGAGCTCTTTTTACATTTAGTTTCGTGGGCTTCCACCCGAACATAAACACATCCACCTTAATATTATCAAGAGAAAATCTAGAGAAATTCTTTTCGCTTGTAGACTCAAAAAAGTTCATCCTGGAGCTATAATGGACAGAGTTTATGCTCTTTTAATCTCACTTCTACTCACGTTACTTCTTGCAGTTAACTATTTTTATTTCTATCCCAATCATAAACCAATCATTCCCCAAGACATTTTAACAAAAGAAAAAATAAATTCTCATCTTTCAGGAAAAAATAATTCTCAGCATTTCAACTGCTTCTCATCTAAAATTAATCCTCAATCTGAGGTTATAATATTAAAAAATAAATGCGATCCGATAAATTTGAAAAATTGGGTAATCTCAGATCAGACTAGAAAAGAATATAAGTTGCCAAATGTTATTATAAATAAAGAGATTATAATTTATTCCGGCTTTGGAAATAACTCAGATAGGGAAATATACCTAAATTCAAAGAAGGACATCTGGAATAATGACGGAGACATCTTATACCTCTTTGACGAAAAAGAAGAACTTGCTTATTTTGAATTTTACAATAGTTAGTCTTTTCTTATTCATCTCTCAGGCAAGAGCCATAGAATTTGATATAATTCTTCCAGAGGAAATAACACAAGATTCACCTTTTAATGTAAAAATTTCCTCTCAGGAGTCCGCAGAAAATTACGATGTAAAAATATTTGTCGATACACATACAAAGGAATTTTCAGAGATATTTTACAATGAAAAATGGCAGAGCCCCTTAAGATACCTAAATGACGCTTATCCAAATGAGAACACATTCAAACTAATAAGCCATGTATCTGGGCAAAGGGAAATCATAGTTAGGCTTAGAGACTCAAAAGAAAAGATTTCTGAAAAATCTCTCCAAGTAGAAATACTCGCCTCATCAAACAAAGACTCAGAAGACTCTAAAGATAATTCAGCAGATGAAGAAGAAAAAGAAGAAGACTTAAAGGAAAAAAATAAGGAAAATGAGCAATCAGACTCCCCAAAAGAGATATACGAGGAAGATACAGAATTAGTATATCAGAATCTCTCCCTAGATTACCCCTTGCCAGAAGACAGAATAATACTTAAAAATAGAATCGTCGCGGAAAAAGAAAAAAATAAAGATAATCAAAATTTAAGCTATATTTTGTCAGCCACCTCTATTTTCCTCCTTTTTTTCATTATCTTTCTCTTGCGTAAAAAACAATTGATTCTAAGAAACTACGATGAAACAGACTAAACTTGTTAGGAGGTAGAAAAATCTGTCAATCAACATACAAGATTTATATCTTATTTTTCATAGACTAATTTCGGTCTCTCTTGATAGTCTGACTTTTGAACTACTCCGTTAATTCTTTCTTCTAGTTTACCAATCATTCTTGCTTGGCTGATTAAAAATCCAACAATAACAAACATACCAGCCATGACAATTCCTACACCAGCAATAATTATATTTTCGGTTGCCCAAGTTCCTCCCAATACTGCTCTAAGAACTTGATAAGCAACATAAACCATTATAAAAATATAAGCAATGCGTAGTAAATCAGTTATTAAATCGCTTAAATCTTTAGCCATCCTAGATTTTTGGCTAACCATAAAAAGAATAAAATTGCAAGAGCCAACGATAGCCAACGAAGAATTTGTAAAAATAAAAGCCAACTCTTGTTTCTTTTAGCCATTTCATCCTCTTTTTCTATTATATTAGTTTTTTATTGTTTAAATTCTTTTTGATTCTACTTTCAG
>CAZEOE010000029.1:0-5307 GCA_964513665.1 Candidatus Woesearchaeota archaeon
AATTATTAATATTTTATCCATTTTATTGGATCTTTTTTAATGAATATAAAGATATCTGATAATGGAGGGATCATTCCTGCCTTAACGCTTCGACAGGTCTTATCTTTGAACCTTTCCAAGCAGGCCATATTCCTGAAACTGTGCCGGCAAGAACCGCGAAAAGCAGACACCCTATAACTAAATATGCTGGGAAATATGCTCTTAGCAAGGTAGTCCCTAACTGGTTTAAGGCTATTATTTCGATTGTCTTGCTTATCACTATGCCTAAGATTATTCCTATCGCTCCCCCTACAAGTCCGAGAATGCCTGATTCTATTAAAAATATATACAGCACATCTTTGTTCTTCGCGCCTATTGCTTTCATTACACCTATCTCTTTGGTTCTTTCAAGAACGGATGTATAAACTGTGTTGGCAATCCCTATTCCTCCCACAATCAAAGATATTGCCGCGACACCTGTGAGAAAAGAAGTGATTATTGACAATACCGTGCCAAAACTTTCAAGAAGCTCTTCTGGTGTGAGGATTGTAAAATCTTTATCATCTTCTTCGACATTTCTGAAATTGGAAAGCTTTCTTTCTACCCTCTCCGCTATTTCTTTAAGGTCCTTTTCGTCATTGACCTGGACTACTATTGTATCTATTCTCTTTTCAATTTCGAATAGAGCTCTGAATTCTTCTTCTGGTATGTAGATTAAGCGGTCATCCTGAGAATTACCTATTGTTTTTAGTATTCCTCTTACCTTGAACTCTTCTTCGTTGACAAGGATAGTGTCACCGACCTGTACTGGTTTGCCAAAAAAGCTTCCTCCATATTGAGAACCTATCATTACATCTTTAGTGTCTCCTTTTTTCAAGAGTCTACCTGACGTTGCCTCATATGCGCCCGTTTCTACGAATAAATCTGAAGTCTCCAAGTCTATACCTACGACTGCAACGAATCTTATTTCATCATTATATTCTATTTTTGAACTCGTTGCTGTCCAGGCGGAAAGAGCTTTTACTCCTGGTACTTTTTCTACTGTGTTGACATCTGCTTCCGTAAGAGTTACCGCTCCCCCTGTTCCAGGGCCTGCGAGCTGACCTCTTGGTTGGATAAAGAATTTGTCTGAACCTAATAATCTAAATTGCTCTTCTACTGCTTTTTCTAATCCTAGGGAAATACTTATCAAAGTAAACACTGTCGCTATAGAAATTAATATCCCGAGAAGAGTCAAGAAAGATCTCAGTTTTCTTTTTTTGAGATTCTTTAGGGCTATCGTTATGAAATCTTTAATCATCTTCTTAGCACCTCTATTGATTGTTCTAAATTATTTTCTTTCCCTTCGTGACTACGTAGATTTAATTCTTCTGAATAGTCCATAGTTCTCTTTAATAAATAAGTTAACGCACTAACATAAGATATCGTACTTGCCAAGACGGCATAAGCATAGACTTGTAGAGGAAAATTAATTCTTGTCATACTAACGTCTATAAGAGATAACCCTTGAATTGTGAGTAGGGGTATAGCAGGTATATATGCTGGACTCAAATGCTTGACTATACACTCTCTCCTATTGTACCTTTGTATTATTGACCTTCTTTGTCTTTTTCCTTCTTCTGTGGATCTTCCATCTACTCCAATTTCTCTTAGTTTTTTTACTACTTTTCTCAAATTTTTATTCTCTCTATTTATAGTCATCTTCTTAGAGCCTCCACTGGATTTAGTCTTGATGCCTGATAGGCTGGAATTATGCCTGAAAAAAGACCTATTAAAATAGAAAATGAAACTGCGGCGATAAGCAATGGCCAGGATATTGATACTAGAAGAATTTTATCGTCGAAGGCAGTATTAGCTATGGAAGAAACTGTGAAGGCTAAACCTAAGCCAATTGCTGCACCTATTAACCCTCCAAAAAATCCTAAGAGTGCAGATTCTGTAACAAAAATAGTCATAATATCTTTGTTCTTCGCGCCTATTGCTTTCATTACACCTATCTCTTTGGTTCTTTCAAGAACAGAGGTAAACATTGTATTTGCTATTCCTATGCCTCCTATGAAGAGAGATATCATAGCTATGCCTGTGACTACAATATTTATCACTGTTAGAATTGTGTTGATTGACTCAAGCGACTGGACAGGTGTTTGAACGGAGAAATCTTCCTGACCCTCTTCCTGATCCCTGTCTTTTCTTAGCTTTCTCTCAATCTCCTCTGCGACTTCTTCCACATTATCTTTATTGGAAACCTGAATAGCTATGAGATCTATTTCGTCTCCTATATCTAGAATTTCTTTCATGTCTTTTTCTGACATGAGAACAACAGAATTTATAGTGAATGTGCTTGTTCTTTTCATAAACCCGACTATTTCAAAACTTTTTCCCTGAACAACTAGATTATCCCCTAACCTTAGTTTCTTTCCATATGGATTGTTTTTCTTGAAATCATCGCCTAGTATTATCTTTCCGTATTCTTTTGCATCGAGAAGACGACCCTCAGAGGCTTCTATATTGAAGGTCTCGTATATGAAGTCTATATCTTCTTGATTTTCAGGCATGCTTCCTATATAATCAAAGCCTGTTTCTTTGTTGAACTCGGTCTTGACTACTCTTATTATTCTCGGAATCGCCCTCTTCACTCCTGCTACGTTTTTTACTATGTCTAAATCGTGCTCCGTTAACTTCCTAACGGCCGTGCTTCCTGGAGGCCCGAATCCTGTTTCTGCGCTTGTTAGTGTTAATAGGTCAGGGGCTAGATTCGAGAATTGACCCGTTATTGCCTCTCTAAGACCTGAGCCTAAGGAAATAAGAGACACTACTGCGGCAATACCTAGAAATATTCCAAGCATTGTGAGCCAGGACCTTATGCCTCTTTTCTTAAGGTTTTTCAGAGCTAAAATAACAAAATCTGATATCATCGGTTACCACCCGAATGGAAGGCTGTTTTCTAATAATAGTCTTGTTAGAGTTAATTGATTTTCTAAAGTCATTTTTTGGCTCCGTTTTCGCTTCTCATAGCCATGCTTTTCTTCAGACGCATTCTTCTTCTCATGGCTCTCCAGGCGATTATCACAACTATCAAGATTACTGCTAGGCCGATATATGTAGTGGTTCTATTTGGTTTTGCAAGACCTAGTTCTATTGCCTTCTCCTGAGAATAAACTGTTATAGGTAGATTGATATTCTGAGTTACTTTTTTGTTGCTGAAATCTGTATACTCGACAATTGCCTCAAAATTCAATTTACCTTCTTTGAGATAAATAACATCGAAGTTAGCAGTTTCGAAGTCGTCAGAGTCTACAGAGCCGATATATATGTCTTCTTCAGAAAGTGTTGTGAAACCTGAAGGAAGCAATTTAACTGAAACGAATCTTGCATCATAAAAACCTTTGTTCACTATTTTTAGAGATAGTTGGCCTTGAGTGTTTATAACGGGGTTCTGTGTGTTTAGTGTGAATGAAAGTTCTGGATTGGAAGAAACTTTTATGCCTATTGAGCCTGACTTTGAAATTAATTCGTCTTCATTTTTTATCTTGTAAGTTAAGGTATATGGCAACTCGTAGTCTCCTGGAATAATATCATTAGAGGCTTTTATTCTAAATGTGAAATCCTCCTCATCGTCACTTTCAATCTCTTCTTTAACTTTCTCTGATGTGCCGATTGGAATAAATGGCAGATTTGCGAACTTAAGAGATAACGCAACATCCTCAACATCGTCGTCTAAATTGTTTTCAACCTCGAGTCTTATGTCTCCCTCTGAGCCAGGAATGAGTTGGCCGGTTTCTACAAGACTGAGAGTCAGAGCAGACGCCTGCGTGGCTAGAATTATTAAAACTGATATGGTAAATGCAAAAGTTGCGTTGTTTCTCATGATTTCGCTAGATAAATTGGGTTTAAAAATATTTGTTTTATGTAACTTTTAAGTTAATACTTAATCCAGAGGTTTAGTAGAGTTGATTTCTGTTTCTCTCCAACCATCTTGGTAAGAACTTTTTTTTCTGATTTCAATGAACGCTTTGAAGTAGATATAAAGTCTTGCAAAATAAAGTTGGATCGTCCACCAAAATTCTTTTAGGCTTTTTGGAAAAGTGAAAATAAAAAACCAGCCTTCTTTTACCTCATTGAAAAAGGATTTTGTCCTTGGTAGATCTGGAGCAATCTCGTTTAAATTTTCATGTGCTTTTATGTTTCTTACTTTTTGATTTACCCAATCTTTCCAATTAGATGGATTTTTCACATATGCTTTAGCTTTATCTACATAAGCGATGTTATATCCTTTTTTCCAAACGAGATAGGGAATTATGGCATCTTCTGAGGTGTTTGTTGGAAAATCAAAAATGATACCTTTTCTTAGAGCCATCAAATAACCTGAACATTCCATAAATTTTTTCTTTTTTGAAATTTTTTTCCTAGCCCTATGCACTCCTGAGAAAAGAAAATGCGCCCAAAAACCATACTTTGTGTTTCTATCTTCTACTGGGAAAGGTTTGCCAGTTATACAACCTATTTTTTCGTCTTTGAAGGAGTCTAATATTTCTGAAACCGTGTTATCTGAAACATAAACGTCGCCATCTGTTAAAATAAAAATATCCCTTTTATTCTGTGAACCGAATTCTTGAAATAAAATGTTCAAAGCGTAACCTTTTCCTTCTCCGGGGTCTAAAATAAATTTAAATCTTTTATCTTTAATTTTATTTTTAAGAAATTTTTCTGTTTGTGGAAAAGGATCTACAACTATTATTCTAAGTTCTTCCTCAGTTTTTTGTTTTAGAAAAGCATTTACCGCTCTCAAAGTGGCTTTTGGTTCTTTGTAAGAGGTTATTATTATGTCTATCATGATTCGAAGGGGTAATCTTCAGGACGTATAATTACTATTTTCTCCCCTAGTTCTGATTTCACTACGATTCTTACTTTTTTGGTCCCCTGTTTTCCTATGTCAGATACTTCAATCTCTTCAACTACAAATTTTTTTCCTGCCAAAGAGATAGCGTCGCCTTTCTTCAAGTCTATCGCTTTTTTCTTCATGTAATTTGAAGATAATTCTGACTTTTAAAGTTATTTAGACTCTATTAATTTATTTAGTTTCTTTATTATTTTATCCCAGGAGTATTTTTTCACCGAGTCTTTTGCGTTTTCGCTGATTTTTGTCCGATCTTTTTTAGGCATTGACAGAGCAAAGTCTATTTTTTTCGCTAAATCTTTCGGATTATCGAACTCAAAAAGAAAACCATTTTCTTTGTCTTTTATAATATCTCTTATGGCTAAACTATCACTTCCTATGACTATTAGACCTCGAGCCATAGCCTCTATGAGCGACTGAGGCATGCCCTC
>CAZEOE010000029.1:5407-9551 GCA_964513665.1 Candidatus Woesearchaeota archaeon
TGAAATTCCAATACATAAAACTTTCTCCTCCCAACCTTATAGCGGGGAAGCGTGTAATTTCAACGCCTTCGAATTCGTCTTTGTTTTGGAGTATCTTGTTTGACCCTTTCTCTATATTTGAGGAAAAGATTTTTACATCGTGTCCTAGTTTTTTTAATCTAATAGACTCTTCTCTACATCTTGCCCAGACCCCGCAGCCTCCTCCTGAAAAATTCGTCAACTCTAGTATTCTCATAGATTTATTTTTTAATTTCTTTCCAGACTCCTTTGATCTTCTTTGTTACTTTTTCTACTTTTCCGTCCTTCATCCAGTAGATAGTTTTCGCATGACCCTGCGCCCTCTCAGGATCGTGAGTCACCATTATTATTGTTCTGCCTTGATTGTTAAGGTCTTCTAAGAATTGCATGACTTTTTCTCCAGTCTTTGTATCTAGGTTTCCCGTTGGCTCGTCTGCTAAAATTACTTCTGGGTCATTGGCTAGTGCTCTTGCAATTGCTACTCTCTGTTGCTGTCCTCCGGATAATTGATTAGGATAGTGGTCTAACCTGTCACCCAGCTCTACCAGATTTAAGAGCTCCTCTGCTTTGTTCTCCCTTTGTTCTCTGTCGACATCCTGAAAAAGCATAGGGAGCATTACATTTTCCTTAGCTGTAAGGTTGTTTATTAGATTGAAACTTTGAAAAATAAATCCTATTTTCTTACCTCTTATCTGTGCAAGCTGAGATTCATCAAGGTGTGCGATGTCCTTATTATCTAGATAAATTTCACCATGTGTTGGAAGATCTAGAGAACCTACTAAGTTCATAGAGGTGGACTTTCCGCTCCCAGATGGCCCCATTATTGCGACAAAGTCTCCTTTTTCTATTTTGACGGATATTCCGTCTACTGCCTTAACAAGGTTCTCACCCATCTCATAATACTTTTCAACATTATCTAATTCTATCAGAGTCGTCATAAAATTAGGAATATATGGGTGTTATAAACTTTTGCTCCTCTCTGTATGCATAACTGGATGATGGTTCTCGGAGATTAAATAGATCTTCTAAATTGAATACTCTACCATCTGAGCGGAAGGCTCTGTTAAAGAAAAAAATCCTTCCAGACTTATATCTTCCCTTTTCTCTTTCTAAAATCCCTAATTTGCCTGCTTTTATATTTATTTGTGTATCGACTCCTGTTCTTTCTATTTTTCCAGAGAATATACCTTCTAATGAAGCTGCTCTCAATTGATAGTCTGCCTCGGACATATCTTTCCTTCTAGAGTCAAGTAATTCTTGTAAATGGATGATCTCTAATTGGTCATCTTCGTTTAAACAATATTCTTGCATATTTGAGATTTGAAAATGTGGCTTAAAAATATATCTTTTTAGTTCTTTAACTGATTTATTGCTAGTTGGGGATCTCTTGCACTATAAATGAAAGAGCCTGAATTCAAAATATTCGCGCCTGCAAAGAATAGTTTTTTTGCATTTTTTTCACTTACACCTCCATCTATCTGGATAGCTATATTTTTATCTAGAGTTTTAAGAAGCTTTATTTTTTTGTAAACTGAAGAAATGAGTTTTTGGTGTTCTTTCCCAGGATGAACGCCCATAAGCAAAACACCGTCAATTAATCTTAAAAAAGGATATATTTTTTGTAATTTTGTTTCTGGATTTAACGCGATATAAGTTTTAACTTTTAGTTTTTTTGCCTGGGATATTGTTTTTTTTACTTCCGAATCCGTGTTTTTAGATTCTATGTGAAATATTATTTTTGAAAATCCTTTTTGTTTGAGTTTTTTAAAATATTTTTCTGGAAAAATGGTCATTAAATGTGCCTCAAATTTTATAGGATATTTTTTTAAACTGGGGATGAAATTGAAGTTTACGGATTTTGATTTAACAAATTTACCATCCATGAAGTCTATTTGTAACTCCTTTGAGAGATTTTTCAATTTTTCAAATCTTTCAAAAAATTCTTTTTTGTTTAGTGCGAATATTGTGGGGATTATCTTAACTTTCATATTTCTTTATTTTTTCTATCCTGCGCTTGTGTCTTTTTTCGTTGCTAAATTTTGTTTCTAAGAAGAGCATTGCAAGTTTTTTCATTTCACTTTGGTTAAATTCTTTAGATCTAAAACAGGCTATATTTGCATCATTATGAAACCTTGACATTCTTGCTGAATATAAGTCATATATTTGCACTGCTCTCGCACCTTTTACTTTATTCGCAGATATACACATGCCTGCTCCTGAGCCACAGATTAATATTCCTTGGATTTTTTTGGCAACTGTTTGTTTTGCAAGAGTAAATGCGTAATCTGGATAGTCATCGTCTTTGTTGTATTTCTCAGGGCCCAAGTCTGTAACTTTAAATCTTTTTTTCATCAAATAAAATTTAAGATTTTCTTTTGACTCAAACCCTGCGTGATCTGAAGCTATGAATACCTCTTTTTTTAGCATATTAGAAAAACTAAACAAAACTATATAAAGCATTGGTATTTTTACAAAAAGGAAGAGGTTGAAAATGTTAGAGATGCTTATTAATCCCAAGAAGGCCGAGAGGCATCCATGGGAGATGTTTTTTATAGGATTGCTTTATGCGAGTCTTTCTGTTTTGCTTGTTCATTGGGTTTTTTCTAAAGATAGTGTGTTGGTAAATTATTCTGGTGTGTTGGTTGTTTTGTTTTCTGTTTTGTTTTCTCTGCCTTTTATGTATTACACTTTGAGGTATGAAGAGAAAAAAATAAAGCGTGGAGAGGGTTATATTGAGTTGTTGAAGGAGCACAGGCATGCAATATTCTGCTTCATGTGGTTATTCATAGGATTTAGCATCGCATTTGCTTTTTGGTTTAATGTTCTGCCTACGACAGATAGTTTCAAAGCACAGATAGAAACATATTGTATGATAAACAAGCCCTCTAACTTCAACGACTGTGTGAATCAATATGGTCTTAAAAGCTCTTCACTTATAACTCCAGCATATAGTGCGAAAGAGAGACTTTTTCTGATATTTACAAACAACATTTATGTTTTACTCTTTACGCTTGTCTTTTCTTTGATTTTTGGAGCTGGCGCGATATTCATTCTTGCTTGGAATGCAACTGTGATAGGAGCCGCAATAAGTATTTTTTCAGGATATAAGCTCTCGGCTTTGCCTTTGGGGGTTGGAAGGTTCTTCATCCATGGTGTTCCTGAAATCGCGGCATATTTCATTGTCGCCTTGGCCGGAGGTCTAGTATCTGTCGCTGTGATAAGACATGAAATTGGAACAGAAAAATTTTGGGAGGTTCTACAAGATGCATTGAACCTTGTGATTTTAGCAATCGTTGTTCTATTCTTTGCAGGCTTGATCGAAGTATTTATAACCCCTATACTATTCTAAAAAATCGTTAAGATGGATGTTAATGAGATAGTTGAGGACAAAAGTGGCAAGGTTTCCATTAGTGAGGAGGACAAGCTAATAGAGGAGCGCAAAAAAAAGCTAATCAAATTTGTCAAGGAAAGATACTCTTGGGTGACTTATGTTTTACTTGGAATTGTTGTTTATATTTCTGTACACTTGCGAACAAGGAACCTTGCAGGATTGAGGGATATAACGACTGGGTCGTGGACGCTTGGACCTGATCTTGATCCATTTTTATTTTTAAGATGGGCTAAATATATAGTGGAGCATGGGAGCCTTTATGCCATGGATATGATGAGATATGTTCCTCTTGGCTATGACACGAAGGGCGAGCTTTTACTTGGACCTTATATGATTGCCTGGTTTCATAAGTTTGCTTCCTTTTTTGGTTCTGAATCTGTAACTCAGTCTGCAGTTATATATCCTGTTTTCTTTTTTGCAATAACCGTTATTGCTTTCTTTCTTATGACGAGAAAAATTTTCGTTAATTTTTCAGGGGAAAAAGTGGTGAATGCGGTTGCACTTGTAGCCTCATTTTTCTTAAGCATTATGCCTTCACTTTTGCCAAGAACAATTGCGGGAATTCCTGAAAAGGAGTCTGCTGCGTTTTTCTTTTTATTCATCACTTTTTATTTTTTCTTGTGCGCGTTTGAGGCAAAGAGCTTCAAAAATAGAGCCATATTTTCTATATTGTCAGCTATCACTACGGCTATGATGGCTCTTGTTTGGGGTGGAGCCGCTTATATTTTTGTAACA
>CAZEOE010000030.1:0-9127 GCA_964513665.1 Candidatus Woesearchaeota archaeon
AATAGCTGTTTTTAAAGTTTTGGTTTTTTGTTTTTTCATAAGAGATTTTGCGAACCGCAATGTTTTTAAGCATGTGTTTTTGAGTTAGAGAATGAGAGAAGAAGTAAAGGAAAATATAACTAATGAAGTTGCCGAGGGTAGCGAGGATGACTTAAAGCCTGAGAAGAAAGGAAGCAAGAAGAAAGATGTTAGACCTGGATGGGTTAAGATGAATGATAAGGAATTTGAGGAAAAGGTTGTTGAACTTGCTAGGAAAGGAGAAAGTTTGTCCAGAATAGGTATGATAATGAGAGACTCATTTGGAGTTCCAAGTGCGAAGTTATATGGAGTTAAGATTGGGAAAATTTTGAAAGCAAACGGCATTAAGGTTCCTGATGAGAGAGAGGTCTTTTCTAGGAAGATAGAGAGGATAAATTCTCATCTTACTGGTAACAAACACGACTATTCTGCCAAGAGATCTCTTACTAAGACGCTTTGGGTTATTAATAAGTTGAATAAGAAGTCTCAAGGCATTTTGGAAAAGTAGGTTTTTGAAGAGAGGATGATTGAAGAAATAGACAGGGCTATTGAGAAGATTAAGGCGTTTCCGAGTGATAGACCTATAAGAATAATAAGCCATTTTGATGCTGACGGAATAAGCTCTGCAGCTATATTTTCAAGGGCTATACAGAGAGAGGGTAAAAAATTTAGTCTGGAAATAGTTAAATCTCTGGAAGAGGATTATATTAACAGTTTGGAGGAGGATTTGATTGTCTTTTTAGATTTGGCTTCTGGGAGCCTTAATTATTTGGGAAGGAAGAGGAATGACGTTATAATTTTGGATCATCATGAAATTATAAATGAGATTCCAAAGAATGTGTTGATGGTGAACCCTGTTGTCAAGGGACATGAAAAAATGAGTGCTGCTGCAATATGTTACTTATTTGCGAGGAGACTTTCTGTAAGGAATAAAGACCTTGCTAATTTAGCTGTTATAGGGATGGTGGGAGATTCACATGAGAAAGAAATTGGAAAATTTTTTAGTGAGATTCTTGAGGACTCTGAAACTGTTGTAAAGAAGGGGTTATTGGCTTATCCTTCTACAAGACCAGTGAATAAGGTTTTAGAGTATTCTTCAAACCCATATATTCCAGGGGTGAGTGGGTCAAGAGAAGGTGTGACTGAAGTTTTGAGAGAGGCCGGATTCAAACCTGAAAATGGGCAGTATAAAGCGTTATATGAATTGGACAAGGATGAGATGACCCGATTAGTTACTGCTGTAGCTCTCAAGATGAAGAAGGAGAGCGATTATGACAAATTGATAGGGAATATTTTTTTGATAAAGTTTTTTAACAAGCTTGAGGATGCAAGAGAAATTTCTGCGTTGATTAATGCATGTAGCAGGATGGACAATACTGATATTTCTTTAGGATTTTGCTTGGGGAATCGGTTTTTCAGGGAAGAGGCAGAGAGGATATATGTAGGATATAAGCAGAGTTTGGTTTCTGCTTTGAAATATTTTGATGAAGGGGAGAAATATCAAGGCAAGGACTATGTTATTTTTAACGCAAAGGACAATATAAAGGACACGATAATAGGGACTGTGGCTTCAATAGTTTCACATTCTCCGATTTATAATGAGGGAGCTATATTGATTGCGTTGGCTTATACAGGGGAGAAGATAAAGGTTTCTGCAAGAATAGCTGGACGCGAGGGAAGGAATGTTAGAGAGATATTGAATCGGGCTGTTGTAAGCGTCGGGGGAGAGGTTGGAGGGCATCCGAACGCGGCAGGATGTTTAATATTGCGTGAAAGAGAGCAGGAATTTATAGATGAACTTAGGAAGGTTCTAGATTTGGAGATGCTAAAGGTTTAAAAGATTCATTTTTTATATGTTTTTATGAGGAAAAATGGAAAGGAATCAGTATTTTTGAAGGTTGTTTGTGGTAGGTGCGGAAACAGGCAGATGGTATTCGGGAGAAGTTCGACATGGGTGAAATGCAAGAATTGTAATAAGCTTCTTGTAAGACCCACTGGAGGGAAAACAAGGATAAGGACTTTTGTTCAGGGAGTAATAAGATGGAGCTTAAGGAAGGAGAATTAGCATTATGCCAGGTTGTGAAGATAGAAGGAACTACTATTTTTCTAGATATTGAAGGAGTTGCTCAGGGCATACTGATGCTTTCGGAGGTGGCTGCGGGAAGAATAAGGAATTTGAGAGAGTATGTAACTGTAGGGAAAAAGATAGTATGCAAGATTTTGAAAGTTGAGAGAAATCGTATAGAGTTGAGTTTGAGAAGAGTGAGCGCGAAGGAAAGGGAGAGCGTGTTTGACAGATTCAAGAAAGAGGCTGCATTCAAGAATATACTTAAATTGGCAGGAGAGGATACTTCCAAGGTTTTAAACAAGATAAAGGAAAAATATTCTATAGAAGACTTTTTGGATAGCGCAAGGAGCGACCCTTCTATACTTGCGGATTATTTCTCAAAGGAGTCTGCTCAAAAAGTATCCAAGCTTCTTGTTGAAAAAGGGGATAAGGATAAAGAGGTTTCAGGGAGATTTATGTTGAAGAGCATGTCTGAGAATGGAGTTAAGGAGATAAAAGAGATATTAGATGTAGATTCTGAGATACACTATCTTGGTTCAGGAAAATTTTCCATTTCTGTTTCTGCACAGGATTTTAAAGAGGCAAATCACAAATTGGAGTCTATGATGAAGGAATTGGCTGACAGGGCTAAAAAGAAAAAAGCAGTCTTTGAGATTTTGAAGGAGGCATGATGCTGATGAAGAAATGCCCTGAACATGGGTACACCTTGAAAGAGAGATGTGGAAAGTGCGCCAAGGAGACTAAGGAAGCACATTATAAATATTTGAAATTTTCTAGAAAAGAACGCGAGAAAAATATAACATAATAAAGATTATAAATATAAGACTGTTTTTGAAAATATGTCTATGGTTTTGGGTCGCACTTTTAGTGTTGAGGCATATGCGGGTCTGTTTGGAATTTTAGGGCATAGACTAGAGCAGAGACTGAGTGTTGAAGGAAAGAAAAGAGATTTGGAGAAGTTTCCTTTAGGTGTTGTGAAAGGTGCAGAGAGGTTTCTTGGATTGGCTCATGTGTTTTTTGTTTTGGAGACTGGGAGTGATCGTGTTGAGGGAATAGATTATGAGAAGAGGGATTCTGTTGAGGGATGGGAGGCGAATTCTTTTATTTTAGAGAATTATGAGGGAATATATGGGGTGAGTGTTGATGATTTTGCACAACAGGAGGAGTTGATAAGGAGACTTATAGGGACTAATAAGACATTGGAAACACTTAGAGATATACCTCGGAGCGAGAGAGCGAGATATATAGAGTTGAAGGATTTATATTTGGGGATGAGCGCTTCTGGATGGGCTAGACGACTTGAAAGAAATCTTTATTCAGATGAGCAATGATTAGAAAAGAGTCTTCTGAGAGAGTTCGGATTTGACTATTGAGATGTCTTTTTCCCATTCTGAGATGAGTGAGCGGTTGTAGATTATGGCTGCGGGATGAAATAATGGGATTAGTTTTATTTCTTTTCCATTAAGTTTTATAATTTTTATTTTACCATGCACTTTGGTTATGCCTTCCTGATTTGACATGTCATCAACATTACAGTTTGAAAGGAAAAACTTTGTAGCGTAGTTTCCCAGGGAGCATATTACTTTAGGGGAGATTTCTTCAATCTGTTTTAAAAGCCAGGGGGAGTGGGATTTTATTTCTTCAGGGAGAGGATCTCGATTCTCGGGAGGACGGCATTTTAGTATGTTTGTTATGTAGATATCATTGAGAGAGAGGCCTACTTTGCTTAAAAGAGAGTCGAGGTTTTTTCCTGCCGCACCCACAAAAGGAATACCTTGCTCGTCTTCGTTTTTTCCTGGAGCTTCTCCTACAAAGAGGATGTCTGCTTTTAGATTTCCTTTGCCTATGACTACATTTTTACAGTTTTTGCAAATTTCTGTCTTGAGAGCCTGCTCTTTATAGTCCATAAAACTTTGAGAATACACTAATTTAAAAAAGATGCTTTTTTGGATGTTTCCCATGGAAGGTTTAAGAGAGGATACAGAAGGGTATAACATTGTGAGAGATTTATTTCAAGATGTTGCCCGGAGGAGAGGTATGCTTATACAGGGAGAGAGTAACTCTAATGAGGGAGAGGCTATATTTGGGGAGGCTCTTTCCAGGAGCAAAGTTGTTAGTCTTATAAAGAGTTATAGAAGAGAGGCATATATTTCTATGGCTCTTTCTTTAAGAGATGAAGAGCTTAGTGATGTACTTGGAAGGATTAGAAGTTGTAGGGGTTTTGAGGATTTTGGGAGAAACGAACTTCTTTTACGGAGAGCTTTTTATGCTGTAAGAGGAGAGTCTCTTGTGTCTATGGCTAAAAAGGAGGGAGTAAAATTACAAGCTATAGCGCCTTATCTTGAGAGCCATGGGTTGTATAACATATGGCGTGAGGAAAGAAACAGATTAAAATTGCCTGTGAAGAAAAGATATAATTTTACTTCTGAATAATCTTTTTGATGGCTGTTAATACTTTGGTATTAAAAATGAGGCCTTGATGAGAGGTTTTTTTGATTTCTATGAAATTTGAGCCTTTTATTTTTGAAGAACTTATAGGAACTATTAAATCGTATTTCGAGGCGAGAGAGTAAATTTTATTTTTTTGAGGAATTTTTTTGTTTAGTGATTTTATGAATTTAGATTTTGGAAGCAGTGAACGAGCTAGTTTTGAGTATAACATAAAATAGGCAGAGTTTGTTCCGTGAAAAGGGCTTCCTAAACATATTAATTTGTCTATGTTCTTATGGTGTTTTTTGAAGTAGTACAGCCCAAGGACTCCTCCAAAACTGTGACCTAAGATTATAAAATTTTTAAGATTTTTTCTTTTTACGAAAATTTCTAATTGATGATTGAGAAGAGATATTTCTTTTTTATATTTAGGTAGAGGCAGGAGTATTTCATATCCTTCTTTTTCAAGTGATTTTTTAATTTTATGATATTCTCGATGGCTGGAAAATAACCCTTTGAGAATTATTATTTTAGGTTTTTCTGCTGAGGTAAGGCGGGATTCTTTATTTTTCTTTAGGAAATAGCTTAATCCTACGAACCAGTCCTTTATAAGAAAGATTGATTTATTTTCCATTAGCAGTTTAGCATATAAAACTTTATAAAACTACATTTCGATTTTTGTTTATGCAGAGGGAGCGGACACTTGTTTTGATAAAGCCTGATGGTGTTTTTAGAAATCTTGTTGGCAGAATAATAATGAGGTTTGAGGAGGCTGGTTTGAAAATTGCAGGGATGAAGATGGTCTGGGTTGATGAGTCTTTTGGAAAGAGACATTACAGAGAGGATATAGCAAAGAAATATGGGGATGAGGTGAGGAATAGACTTGTAAATTATTTACGGGAGGGACCTGTTGTAGCAATTGTTTTTGAAGGAGTAGACGCGATACTTGTAACTAGAAAACTTGTGGGGAGTACGTATCCAAGCGAGTCTCCTCCAGGAACTATAAGAGGAGATTTTGCACACATTTCAAAGGATTATGCTAATAATAATAAGATAAATGTGAGGAATTTAATTCATGCTTCGGGGAACAAGGAAGATGCTGATATAGAAATTCCGTTGTGGTTTAGTGATAAAGAATTGCACAGTTATAAGACTGTTCACGATATAATCTGTTTTGATGAAAAATGAGTCACTCGGCACATACAAAAAAAGAGTTGATAATAAAGTATATAGGGTTGGTTAGATCCAACTGGGAGAGAGGTTATAGTCCTGGAAGGAGACCTAGGAATTATGAATATGTGGGATTGAGTAATAGTGTGCTAAGGGCGCGCTCTATCCCTTATTTAATGGATGCAATAAAAGAGGAACAGAAGATTTTACAGGATTCTAGGAGGAGACCGACAGAATTTGCACTTGAGATGATGGCTGTTGATAAAAGTCTGCCTAGAGAGAGTAGAAAATATGCAACCTTTGTAGAACAAAGGCGAGAACGTGCAGAGGATAAATATATAGAATTTGATCGGGATTGTTTTGAAAAGGAAATGTGTGTGAATGGACACGAAGAGATATATATTTCTTTTGATGCCCAATTCAGTACTAGGGAAAGAGTGGACTTGAGGTACAGAAAGAAAATGATAAGACTAAGGGCTAAAGTTGAAAAAAAACTTAGAGACTACTCTAGTGAGTCAAGGACAAAAATTGAGATCCAAGAAGATTTATTAGTGCATTAATTTTACTCTTTTTGCCCCCATAGTTCATCGGATTAGAACGCATCCTTGCGGAGGATGAGAGCGAGGTTCAATTCCTCGTGGGGGCGTGGGACATAAGTGTCCCAGTTGGGAAAGGCTTAAAAACAAGCGATCCTACAGACACTTATGCCAAAAGATAAAATAAAAGAGACTGTCAGAGAATACTGGCAATTATTTGTAGAGGGAATTGTCAAAGATGTTGCAATACTCCCTGCAATGATTTCGTTAGGACATCCAATAGCAGTTTTAAGTGCAATAATTATCTATGCAGCAGATGCTTATGTTCTTTGGTATTCAATTACACAAAATAATGATCCTAAACTATTGATTACATTCTTACTTACTGAAGCAGCAACAGGAGAATCAAGAAATGGCTAACATCAAAATTCCTTTGCATGACAGGAACATTGAAGCTAAAAGAAAGTCTCTGGATAAATGGAAAATTCCAGAAACAGAGAAGAAAAAGCTTCTCAAATTTCTTGATGATCTTGAATTAGGAAAAATAAACAAAGGAATGAAGATATCTGAATCTCGTCAGGCTAAGTATCTTGATATGCTAAAAACTCCTCTTGAATATTTCAACAAATTATCTGATAAGATTACATTGAAAGATATGGAGCAGTTTGAAAAAGATCTTAGCTCAGGAAAAATACAAAGCAAAAGAGGAGATGCTTACAGTCAGTCAACTAAAGTTGATATTAGAAGAGGCCTCAAAGTTTATTTGCGCTGGAGAATAGGTTCAGCAAAAGCAGACAAGTTAACTGATTGGTTAGATACAAGAACAGTAACAAAAACTCCCGATTATCTTAATGAAATAGAGATTACAAAGTTATACAAAAATTGTAAGTCTGCTCAGGAAAGATTTCTTATCGCTGTATTATTTGATTCAGGAGCAAGAGCAGAAGAGTTTCATAACATTAGATATGAAGATATTCAACTTCCCAAAGATAAAGATAATTTTGTCAAACTAACCTTAAAAGAAGAATATTCAAAAACAAAGGGCAGAGTCATTTCATTATATTGGAAATATTCCAAAGAAGCAATTGAAGATTTCCTAAGAGAAAAAGAAATGCAGGGCATCAGATCAAACGATCAATTATTTACAAATAGCTATGAATCAACAAGAAAATTCCTCCAACGTTTAGGAAAGAAAGTCCTAAAAAAATCAATCCACTATCATTTATTCAGACATTCGTCAGCGACGTATTACGCAACCAAACTAAACCGACAGGAAATTTGTTATCGCTACGGCTGGAAATTCTCAAGTGACATGCCTGACATTTATATTTCAAGAGCAGGAATGGAAAACAAAGAACTTGATCAGAAGTTTACAGCAACAGAACTTGAAGAAATCAGAGCAAAACTAGAAAGAGAAGTTCAGATGAATAAAATAACTCAGGAAGATCTAGTTAAATCAAATAAAAAAATGCAGGAAGACTTAGTCAAAGTTGCAGAAGTAAGTCAAAATCAAATAACCAAACTATTAAAGAAAATTGAACAGCTTGAGAAAATGAATGTTACGGAGAACTACTAATGAAAAAGAAACAAAACAAGCCAATAACCGTAAAAGAAGAGCAGGATCAGATATTTAGCGAAGCAAAGAAAGAAGCCAAAGAAGCAATCAAGGAACTTGAAAAGATCATTAAAGAAAACAAAATCCCAGAACCCAAATAAGATGTCATTCTAAAGTAATTACATTATAGAAAGCTTTATATATAGAAGTTTTACCATAATATTAGATAAAAATTGTAATTTTATCACAATGGGAAAAGAATATAATTTAAGAAAAAAGATCGCAAAGCACGGAGAAAACTCAATTATAGTTATACCTAAATTACTTAGAGGTGAGCTTAAACCTAAAACTATTGTAGAAATAAATATCAAAATTCTAGAGGAGGCTAAAGAAGAATGAGACAAGAACAACTTTTGGATGCTTTTAGAAGAGTTTCAGATATAACTCATGATCCAACAGCTAAAAGAGCAACAAAAAGAAATGCCAGAAAAGAGGCAGTTCTTGCAGAATTAGAGACGGCCCATGTTTTAATGTATCAACAAAGAGCAGAAGCGGCAATTCAAGCTGAGTTAGACAGACAAGCACAACCAAAAGATGATGGAAAGAAAATTAACAAAATACGCAACAATAACTTAGAAGAATTATATTTAATTAATAACAATAATTACTCAAATATAGGATATTTTACCAAGAAGAAATTTGATTTTGATACACCAAAGCCAAAACCAGAAGATCCGAAAGTTACAGCTAAAAGAAACATGGCTTTTAATTTGGCTCAGACTGCTGTTCAACAGGATCAAGGACTTACAAGATTTAGACAAAGATTAGATAGATTGGAAACTGCTGGAGATGAATCAAATTTAGAGTCTTTACTTAATGCAGCACATAACATGTCAGTTACAGCGCCACATTCTGCACAACAGTTTTTAGCCACAATGGATTCAATTCCAGAAGAAGATAGTGTTCCTTATGCTACAGTCGTATCACATTTATTTAGAGACCAAACACACCCAATGGGTGGAGGAAATCCATTAGTATGGAGACTTGGACAAATACAACCAAGATTGCCAAAAGAGGATTTAGGTTTAGGAAAGTTTTTTGGTAGAGAGGAAAGAGAAGATGATTTTAGTTTCATAAAACCTCTAACAACAAGTGATATCAACAAATATGAAAATAAATATTCTATCTTAGATAGAAAGAGCGATAAGATTTTCTTTTCTGAAAGAAGCAGAGACGACCATTTTGAAGGTGTTAATTCTTTAGCTTTGGCAGGTTTTGGATCAGCATTAAAAGACGTTCAATTAGGTTTAACTCATGGAATTGGGTACACTGGACTAACAAAATCTGATT
>CAZEOE010000031.1:0-9033 GCA_964513665.1 Candidatus Woesearchaeota archaeon
CCAGCCAACGGCCTGCAGCGGCCATGGATTTGGGCTCGGTTGATGGCGCCGCTCCACTGAACATCACGCCGCCCGGCATGGCAGCACCCGCACCAAGCTCCGTGCCGTCCAGTGCTGGCATCAACACCATGAACCAGCGCGCCTACGCTGAATCGGAGGCCCGCAAGACCGCCGCGAATCCCACCGGGTCGATCTACGGCATGGGCAGGTCAGCCGCAGCACCGGCCGCTGCACAGGAGCTGGCCCAAGCGCCACGACAGCCGCTGGATGCACAAGCTGCAGCCGACGCCAAGATGTTTGGCAGGGCATGGGATGCAACCAAGGATGGATTTCAGCGTGCCGGCGCCGCGATTGCCGATGTGGCGACCTTGCCGGTGCGTGCTGCTGCTGGCGCCTACGATACCGCAGTGATTCGGCCCATGCGCGCGGCAGGCCTGGATGCGGGCTACATGAGCCCGCTTGTGAACCCGGCGAGCAACGCCGATGGCAAGTCGATGACGCCGTTCTACGACCAGTTCCGCGCCCGAGATGAAATGGTGCAAACGGCAACTGACTACGGCAACGAAGGCCGCCGCACGCCCATGCCGGCCGCCAGCCCAGTCGCGAACCCGTCCGGCCCGCGCGGCACCAACGAAGCCCAGGCCAAGAACCCGGCCGCCGATCAGGGGCAAGTGCCTGGATCGACCCCGCCCAAGGCCCAGGCCAGCGAGCCCGCCAACGATTTCAAGAAGGTGGGCGACAACATCTACCGCCGTGGCAACACCTTCACCGACCAAGCTGGCACGACGGACACCGCGTTTCTGAACCGTGGCGCCATCACGCCGCAGAACCAGAACGCAGCCGAGCAACTTGCTGCCAACTACAACACCAATCAGCAGGCGCTTGCCCGCCTGCAAGCCGCCAACCCCGTTGCGCAACAAGCCGCAGCGCCACGTGCTGGCATGGACCTTGGCCGCGCCTCTCGCGCCTTGACCGATCTGCGCAGCCCCGAGTACATCGCACTGCGCAACGCACAAGTCTCTGGTATGCCGCGTTCCGCCTACGCCGCTCTGTTCAAGGAGCTGACCGAAGGCCCGCGCACGATGATGACCGAGCAGATGAAGGACGCCGGCGCCACTGAGCGCGCCCAGTTGCAAGAGGCTGGCGCCACCGGCCGCACAGCCATGACCGAGGGCGGCAACATGGCCCGTGCGATCATGACCAACGGCGTGCAACAAGGCGAGTTGGGCCTGAAGCGCGAGTCGGCCGCCATCAGCAACGCATCGGCGCAACGCCTGGCCGACCTGCAAGGCCAATACCTCAAAGAAACCGACCCGGCCAAGCGCGCCGAGTTGGCTAAAACCCTGTCTGCGCTTTCGGGCAAGGGCGATGGCACGCCGACCGGCAAAGACCGCTTTGTGACCACTGGAGGCGGTTCGCGCGTGGAAAACGGCTTCACCGTCACCGAGCCGCAGCGCGTGTTTGACACCGCCACGGGTAAGTACGTGGGCGAATCAGCGGGTGGAGCCAGAGACATAGCGACCGACCCGCGCGCCCTGGCCATCAAGAACGACACCAAATTGACCCGCGAGCAAAAAGCCGCACAGCTCAAGCAATTGGGCTACTGAGGAATCACATGAGCCAAATTGACGACTTCCTTGATGGCAAGCCGGCGGCCCCTGCCGCGCCCAAAGTCTCAGCGATTGATGCGTTTCTTGGCCCTGAAAAGGATGCCACCCTTGGCGAGCGCGTAGGCTTCGGCTTCAAGCGCGCACTCAGTGCCACACAGACGGCGCTGACCGACGACCCGACGAAGATTGCCAAGCAGGTGGCCGAGACAGCCGCCGATGCACCGCGTCAATCTGCCGCTGCCGCGCAGATGCAGGCTGACATCAAGCCCTACGTCGAAGCCGCCAACAAGGCCGAGGGCGTGGTCGATACGGTCAAGAGTTACGGCATTCTGGCCGCCAAACGTGCGGGGCAGTTGATTTCCAACCCTGGCGAAGCGGGCAAGATGATTGCCGAGCAGTTGCCCAACAGCCTGCCCGGCATGGCTGGCGGTATCGCTGGTGCAAAGGGTGGCGCGGCCCTGGGCTCTGTGTTCGGGCCCGTGGGTACTGCTGCAGGCGCCGTGATCGGTGGTGTAGCCGGTGGTTTGGCTGGTGGCTACCTGACCGAGAAGGGCTCCTCCGTTCAGGAGCAGGTGCAGAAAAAGGCCCAAGAGGCAGGCGTCAACATCCAAGACCAACGTGCGGTGTCTGAGCTGGTGCGCAACAACCAGACCGAAATCGACAACTCCGCAGCGCTCAAGGGCCTGGGCACAGCCGGCACTGACGCGGTGCTCAACGTGCTGACCGTGGGCCTGTCGGGCATGGGCCGGCGGATGCTGGGCAACGAGATTGGCGCGCTGGCCGGTGCAGTCAAGGCCGGGCAGGTCACAGCCACCGATGCCGCCAAGCAACTGGCCGCACTGGAGGCCAAGGCTGTTGCCCAAGGCGGTTGGAAGCAGGTGCTGGGCCGAGGCGCTGCTGTCACCGCCGCCGAAATGCTGGGCGAAGGCGCATCTGAAGCCGTGGGCCAGAAGCTGGCTTATGGCAGCGTGGATGCTGGCGAAGTCGTGGACGAATCGCTGCTGGGTCTGGGACAAGGTGTTGGCATGGCCGCCGCATCGGGCGCCTACAACAAGCTGGCCGGCACACCCGACCAAAACACGAACCTGCAGCGCATCGAGGCATTGCGCAATGCCATCGGCACACCCACCGCTGGCGAAGCTGGCGCAGATACCGGAACTGGAGCGCCACCGCCTGCCTCAGAGCAGCCGCCCGCCCCGTTCGTCAACCCCGCCTCGCTGACTGGCAACGATGCCGCCGCGCTGCTGGGTAGCCAGGGCGCCGGCCTGACTGGTGCTGCCGATCCGCTGCGCGCCGTGGTCACGCCCAGCCAAGCCATGGGCATCAACCCCAACGCCGGTGCGATTTCCCGCGTGGCCGCCGAAGCCGTGGATGGCCCGGCCTCGATGGAAATGGCCGTGCGCCAGGCCGAGCGCGACATGGCCGCCCTGGCTGCCGAGGACAACCCCGAGGCCGGCGCCGATCCGCTGACCGCAGCGCCTGACCCGCTCATTGCCCAGGTGGCCGGCTACGTTGGTGAAATGGGCACGGCCAGCCCGCAGATGGTGGCCGCCAAGTTCGGCGTGACCACCCAGCGCGCGGCCGAACTGCTGGCCGAGGCAGACCCCACCGTTGACGATCTGTTTCCCCCACCACAAGGAGCCGCCAATGTCAGCAACACCGATGCCGCTGGAGCCCTGGCTGCAGGAGTTGGTGGACCTGTGGGTGTTGACGCCGCTGGAAGCGGACCAGATGCAGGACTTCTGGCGCCTGCTACCGGAACAAGCGCCGCAGGAGATACCGGAGCACCTGGACCCGCTGTTCAGGAAGGTGACGCTGCACCAGTATCTGGACGAGACAGCGACGCGGCACTGAAGAAGGGGCCGACGCAGACCAAGGCCAAGGTCGGCGGCCTCAAGGAGTTGATCGCCCGCAACAAAGCCGCCAAATCCAATGTCCAAGACCAACCGCAAGGAACCACCCCCGCAGCCGCGCCAGTCCCGACCGAAGCAGTCCAAGCGCCGCAAGCAGTGGGAGGCGATGGAGCTGCCCAACCTGGAGCCGCGCCCACTGGAAATGCCGGCGTGGAAGCCGCTGGGGTAGCCAGCGATGGCCTGAAAAAGTTTGCCTCATCGGTAGCCAGCTCCGGCACTGGAAGCCTTGCGGATGGCAAGAAGGCTGTCCAAGCCTACGTTTCTCAAAATGCCGATGCGCTTGCAGACGAGGTGGTGGCGAAGGCAACCGAATGGGAGTTGAAGAAGGCCAAAGAGTGGTACGCCGACCCCGATAAAGAAGCTGGCGCCATAGGCCTCTTTGCCCCGTACATGCCTGGCAATACCGTGACGAACCAAGAGTTCGCGGCAGCATTGAAGCGCAAGGTCGTTGGGGCCGCCGACGTGGAAGCCGCTGGCGTAAGTGCGCCCGCGCTGGCCAAGCGCGAAGACGGCACGCTCAAGAACAAGAGCGAGTACACCGCTGACGAGTGGAGCGCCTACACCAAGTCGGTCATCGACGCGAAGTTAGGCCAGCAGGCCGCAACCCCATCCCCAACCACCACGGAGCCCACCAATGCCCCTGCAAGCCCTCAAGCCGCTCAAGCCGTCGAAACAACGCCGCAAGGACGAGAAGAAACAGCCCTGCTTTCCGATTCGGTAAGCACTGAGCCCAACCTTGAGGCCGCCAAGGCCCTGCTGGCACGCCAGAAAGCCGCCACCGGCAACGCCGTGGCCGAGGGCAAGCTGCGCAAGGAACTGCGCGACCTGGCCGCCAAGACGCCGGAAACCGACACGAAGACCATGCTGGCGCTGGACACAGCGGCGACCCGCCTGGGCATGGGCGAGGGCAAACTGAAGGGCCTGGAGTTCAAGAAGGCCGACGCGCCTGCGCCAGCAGCCGACAAAGACGCCCGCGAAAACCTCACCAGCACCTCGCAGCGCGAGCGTGATCTGCGCGCCTTGTCGCATGAGAAGGAGCAGCCTGGCGACGTGATGCTGGGCAACGACCGCTTTGTGACGCTGGAGCAGGCCAAAGCCGCCGCACAGATTGCCATTGATGAAGGCGTGCTCCGCGCTGATGCCCCATTCCAGTACAACCGCATTCTGGACATTGCGCCGCGCGACTGGCAGCGCATGGTGCTCGAAATGACCGGGAAGCCCTACGACATCGCGCGGCCGACTGACGCGCCAGCCGTGGCAGCGCCGGCGCCAGCGGTAGCCCAGCCAGCAGCCATCACACCCGACCCAGCCGTCCACGAAAAGTTGATGGCGATTGCCAAGCGCCTGGGCGTGGCCGTCAACACGGCCAACGGCGGATTCAAGGCCGGTGGCGGTGCCGTTGACATTCCGGCCGAGGATGCGCAGGTCGAGGGCGCACTGAGCCCGAACCACGTTGCTGCCCACGAACTGGCGCACGCTGCCATGCAAAAGCGCGGCATGTCGTTCCAAGGCCATCCCATCGGGAAGATCAAGGAATCATTCATCCCGAACTGGGACGCCCTGGTGGCGGCATCCAAAGCATTCCGGCCTGCTGTGTGGTCAAGCGAAAACCAGCGCATCAAAGATCACGCGCGCAAGCCCAATGAAGTCATTGCCGACGCCATCGGTTCGGTCTATCTGGGCCTGAGCGATGTTTCGTTGCTTGAGCCGATGATGAAAGGCACAGGCACGACGGAGTTTGACCTTGGGCTGAAAGACGCGCCATCCGTGGCGGCACCGGCCCCCGCAGAGCCGCAGGAAACTACTCACAACGGCACCCGCATCTACCGCACCCGCGCCAAACTGGGCGACGAGGTGAAAACCATGTGGGCGGTAGAGACACCCGAGAACAAGGCCCGCCGCGCAGCCGGTGAGCGCGCTCTGGGTGGCGACACCCTGCACGACACCATCGAGCAGGCCAAGGCCGCAGCCGACCGCGAGGCCAAACAGTACGCAGATCGCAAAGCCTTTGCCGAGCAGCAGGATGCGGAGGAACGCGCTCGCAAGGAGGCCGACGAAGCCCGCAAGGCCGCCAATCGCGGCAAGTCCATTGCCGAGCGTCGCAAGGAAACCGTGCTGGACGGCCAGACCAAGTTGCCCGCATCGGCTGGCCTGGGCAACACGACCCGCCGCAATGCCATGCAGATGGCTGTGGATCAGGGCCGCGCCGTGGTTGAGCGCCAGGTGGATGACACTGCAGCCAAGAAGCGCGACCAAGATGCCATCGAGCGCGTGCGCCGCGCCGGCTACATGCTGGGCTTGAGCAACGAGAACATTCCGGTGGTCAAAGCTGGCCTGGAGGCCCAAGCGCGCCTGAAAGCCAACGACTACAAAAAGCCCGAGTACCGTGTCTATGCCGGCAGCGAGCCCACTGGCGGGTTCTTTGAGATCACCAAGATCGAGTACGAGTACGCACAGGAGCTGATGGCGCAGAAGGCGGCAAAGCCAGCCACACCCGCACCAGCGCCCAAGCCCGACGATTTCCTACCCGAAGGCTGGAACAAGAGCATCAACGGCTACACCAAGCGCCCGGTGTACCGCATGGACCAAGACGGCGGCCAGCCGTTCGCAGTCGTCACCCAGACCGAGGGCATGACCTACGAGGTGCAAATCCGCCACGGCGACAAGCAACTCACGACCAGCACGCAGCGCGGTGCCTTGTCCGAAGTGCTGGCGGGTGCCAAGGCCGAGCTTGCCAAGATGACACAGGCCGCGTCAGTCACCCACCAAGACCCCGGCGAAAAGCCCGAAGCCGCCACCAAAGGCGTGGTGAACGACTCCCTCAAGACAGCCGCCAAGAACGAGGACACCAAGCCCTCCGAAATGCGCAAGTGGCTGTTGGCCGAAATCGACAAGGAACTGCTGCAGGCGCCCGACCGCGCCGACTACGACGAAGCTGTCAAGCGCCTGGGCGAGAAGGACGCCATCAGCATGTACACCGGCAACGGGTTCTTGGGCAAGAACACCGAAACCGGATTCATCACTTTTGATGTGCCAGGCGACGGCAAATTCAAGGTGCGCAACTCGGTGCGCGGCCTGCTGGAGTTCCGCAAAACGGTCAACAGCTCGCTTGGCTTCAAGGACGGCGGCCAGAAGACCCTCAAGCCCGAGCAGAACGACGGCGTGCAAGGTGGCAGCGGCGGCCAGATGGCGGCTGTCACCAACATGATCGAGGAAGGCGACTTCGAGGCCGCACGCGACTATGCCGAGGCGGTGGGCATCAAGTTGGAGGATGTGAAGGTGCCGCGCGGTGAGCGCAAGCCGCAGTGGGAGAAGTTCCTGAAGGACGGCACCATCCCGCCGCCGCCCAACACCGCGCCGCTGCCTGAGAAGAAGACCGCCGATCAGCTAAACGCCGAGAAGCTGGAGGCCGAAGAAGCCGAGCGCCGCCGACCAAAGGACACCGGCTGGAGCATGGCCGGCACCGGCTACGGCGGCAAGCGCTACACCGGCCGCAATATCACCCTGGACGATGGCCGCGAGGTGGTGGCCCGCATCTACGAGAACGCCGGCAACTACGACGAGGTGGAAATCAAGGTCGATGGCGCCCGCAAGTTCACCGTGCGCGACAGCTTCAATGCGCAGGACAAGGCGGATGCCTTTATCAAGACGTTGACCAGCAAGGATGGGGACGCTTCAGCGCCAGTAGCAGAGCCGCCCGCGCCAGCAGGACGCACCTATCTGGCCGTTCCCTTCAACGAGAAGGACTACGCCAAGCGCGCAGGCGCCAAGTGGGATGAAGACAAGAAGCTGTGGTACGCCGACCCTGTTGGCGGTGATGGCGCCGCAGCCGGCGAAATCAACATCAACCTGCAGCAGTACATCCCGCGAGACTCCACGAAAGACGACCGCTACAACTACTACGGCGACAAGGCGCTGGCAACAGCCGTTGCCATCAATGCCAGTGCCCGCGACGGCATCCAGTACGACATTATCAAGCGCAAGCACCCAGACGGGATGATGATGTGGTCGGTGGTGGAGGTTGGTGGACAGACTCAAGCGGCACCCGCCGCGCAGCCGGCCATCCCAGAAGGCTTCAAGCCAGCAGGCGAGCCCTTCTACCTCGACGGCAGGCTGACCCAAGGCTACGCGCCTTTTGACCTTGGCCAGCGCGTGACCATGAAGGAGTCAGGCGGCCAGTCTGGTGTGATAGACCTATTCACCAGCCCGGACGATGATGGCGTGTTCTCTGGCGCCATGGTGAAGTTCGACAACGGCGTGGAGCAGATCGTCAAGCTCAACAAGCTGGAGGCCGAGGCAGCCCCTGCAGCCACCGGCACCCGCCGCGACCCCACCAAAGTCTCGATGTTCAACCCGTACAACGACGGCGACATCGTGACCATCGACGGCCAGGACTGGACCGTCAAGGCCGACACTCCCGGCTGGTATCTGACCACGACCGGCAACTGGCGCGGCCAGCATCCGACCATCCGCAACGTCAAGGCGATGGCCGACCTGATCCGCGAGGTGGAGCAGGCGGCAGAGGCCAAGCCTGCCGCAGCGCAAGCTGAAACCCCCAAGCTGACCCAAGCCGAAGCCAAAGACCTGATGGAGTGGCAAGACCTGGGCCAGAAAGACGGCATCAAGACCCACATCCTGACCTTCTACGAGAGCAAGGCTGACAAGGATGCCAAGCGCGGCCGGATGGTGGTGGCGACCGTCACCAAGGAAGCTGACAGCAAGAACTGGGTGGTCGAGGGCACTGACGACCGGCTGGCGATGCTGGCCATGGCCAAAAAGAAGGCTGAAGACGCTGGCATGGCGCGCGCCGTGGCGGATGGGTTTGTGGAGCCGGCAGCCGCTGAAAGCGATTACGCATCAACGGCTGAACAGGTGGAGGCCGCTAAGGAACTTCTGCTGCCCATTCGCCAGGGTGAAACGGTTTCCGAAGAAGACCGCCAGACGCTTGAATCCCTGCTGAAAATTCCGAGCCTCAAGGGGTTTGACCAGCCCACCGCGCGCCGCCTGCTGATGATCGCAGGAGCGACGAAGGCTGCGATTGAAAAGGTGATGCGTACCAACCCTGTCTCGATTGATGACCTTGCGACTGAGCTGGGCAAGGCAACCGGAGAGGCCGAAAAGAAAAAGGCTTTTGACAGGGCTTTCAATGCTGCCAGCCAGATCGCACAGACCGACCCGAAGGTTAAGGAGCTGCTGGACATTTACAACGTCGAGAAAAGCATCCTTGACGGTATCGCCAGCGAGCGCGGCTTGTACGGCGTGAAGTGGGCCGAGAGGAATGTTTCTTCGCGCTGGACGGGGCAATCCCAGAAAGTTCGCAGCGTCAAGCAGCGGCTGGTCGATGCAGTGAACAAAGCGGCGCCTTCTGGCGTAAGGCAAGGTCTGGCCGGCGCCCGCGCCAAAAAGGCCGCCGAAGCCGAAGCCCAGCGCGCCACCTACTTCACCCCCGGCAATGTCGTAAAGGGCTACGGCGGGCACGACCGCGTGCTGGAGTACACGCCGGTGGACGA